>NZ_JBFAKW010000008.1:0-141629 GCF_040655955.1 Streptomyces sp. NPDC050263
TCGACCGAACCAGCTACAAAGCCACCATCAGCATCGACATCCTGACCACCCGCACCCCTTGACACTCGACAGCGAGCGCTAACTACACGGCATTGGGTCTAGATGCTCGCCCACGCTTCCCCCTGGTACGTCCACGCCCTCCAACGCACCACGGCCAGCCCAGCCGAGCCGCTGACCGTGCCCGCACGGATGGAGTGGACCACACGTCCGGGCAGCGGGCCCGGTGCCGAGATCCTCGGCCCGGACCTGCGCCGCAAGCGCGTGGCGGAACTCGGCTGCGGCCCGGGCCACAACGCTGCCTACCTCGCCACGCGATACGGCGCCCAGGTCACCGGCGTCGACCTTGTCGGCCTCCAGGTCCGCCGAGCCCGCTCGCACTACGGCCGACTGACCAACCTGACCTTCGTCGCCGGCCACGCCCTGCATTACCTGCAAGCCTCCGACGAACACTTCGACGCCTTCTACTCCGTCTTCGGAGCCATCGGACTCGTCGCCCCGGAGCTCCTACTCCCGGCCATCGCCCACCATCTCAAACCCGGGTGCACCCTCGCCTTCTCCGTCCCTCACCCTCAACGCGGCGACCTACGCCCCGCTGCCGACGACCGGCCCCGCCGCGACTACGTCACCCTGCCCGACCGCACCCGACTCCCCATCGCCCGCTGGGACTTCGACGCCGCCCGCTGGGAGAAACACCTCGACCGCGCCGGCCTCTGGCTCACCTCGGCCCAGGAGTTCCACGACGTCCGCCATGGCCGCTGGCCCACCACCCTGCTGATCACCGCGCGCAAGCTCTGACCCCCACCCCTGCTCCCCTGGGAGAAACCCATGCGCCTGCCCTACCTGCTCCTCGACGTCGACGGCGTCCTAATCCCCTTCCCGGACACGGTGGGGGCTGGCCCGGCCACCCACGCCCGCCACGACGTCGTGCCCACTGGCCGCGCCGCCGACGACCCGGTCGCCATCTGGCTCAACCCTGCGCACGGCCACTTGCTCATGCAGGTGATGCAGACCGGTCTGGTGACCCCCGTCTGGTGCACCAGCTGGCGTCAGGACGCCAGCACGATCATCGGCCCACTCCTCAGCCTCCTGCCCATGCCGTACGTCGACCTGCCACGTCCGCAGATCACGACCAGCCACCCCAACGGCTACCTCTGGAAACGCGACCACGTCGACGTCTGGCTCGGCGACGCGCCCGTCATCTGGATCGACGACGACTTCACCAACCTCGACCACGAATGGGCTGCAGAACGCACCGGCCGCGGCCAGGCGACCGCGCTTGTCCAGCCTGATCCCCACGTTGGGCTGCTGGCCGAGCACCTGGTCGAGGTCCTGGCGTGGGCCGCGCTGCTGCCGGTCGCGCAGGCTGATGTCCCAGGAGTTCCACTTGAAGCCGAAGCCGCGTAGTGGAGACAAGCCCCAGGGCGCGCTGATGCCCTCGCCACCGCAAACGGCGAGGGCATCAGCCTGACTTGGCAGTACCAGCTGGGCGCATCGGGCGCTTGGCTTCTACCGCCGCTGTCGGTGCTGCTGTTCAGCAGGTGTCGTCGCCGCTGCGGGCTGGGGGGTATGAATCTGCGGGGTGGGGACCGCGCCTGAAATGGTCGAGCGTCGGCGAGCTGCCTCGGCACGGCGGTTGGGGGCCGGGTTTCGGCCAGTGTGCTGGATGCGGGTGATCAGGACGCGGGCGGGCTGACGGGCGGTGTTCAGTTCGCGTTGCGCGGCGGCCTCCTTGAGGAGCTGGTGGGGTTGGTGGCCGCGTGCTTCGGCGTCGGCGAGGACGGTGGCCAGGGCGGGCCAGCTGGGGTCGGCGAGGATGCGCGCGGCGTGGTTGGGGACGGCGGCGCGCACGTCGCGGGTCAGGGTGAGGCGGGCCTGTTCCTTGGGCTGTCGGTGTTCCAGTTCGGCGAGCACGGGGCTCATGGCGCGGTCGGCGGCGGTCTGGAGGTGGTGGAGGGCCTGACGGGCGGCATCGGCCTGGTGGGCGTGCTGCTTGGCCTCGTGCCAGCGCCTGGAGAGGATCGCGGACCAGACGAGGGCTGCGATCAGGACGGCGAGGGCGCTGCCGTCCGGTCCGGTGGCGGTGTTGATGATGTCGCGGGCTGCGATGCGTACGGCGTCGGCGGCCCGGTCTTGTGTGCGGATCTGGGATCGCTGGGCGCGGGCGAACGCCTTTGCTGCGGCGTCGAGTTCGGCACGCAGGTTGACCGGCGCCTGCTGGGCGGTGGCTTCGATGAGTTCGCCGAGGGCGGCGACGTGGGCCTGGGAGCGTTCGTCGCCGCTGTCGGCGCCGGTGGTGTCGGTGAGTTGGGTGTGGAAGGTGTCGAGGGCGTCGGTGGCCTGCTGCCAGGGGGTGGTGGGCTTGTTGCGGCGGGCTGTGGGGTGCTCTTCGGGTACGACGGCTTCCAGGCGGGCCCGCAGTTTGGGCAGGGTGAGGTCCGGGGCGATCCTTTTGCCTGGGTGGAAGATCTGTTCCCCCTTCTCGTTGAGGTCGCCGGGGCGTCCGGCGACGTAGCCGAGGAGATCTCCAGAGGGCCCGCGCCTGGGCTTGATCGCGACGCCGTCGGCTTCGAGGTAAGCGAGGAGTTCTTCGGCCGTGCGAGCGTGAGGAATGGCTGCGCGGATGCGATCTTCGAGCCACTGCGGGCTGGTCTGCTCCCAACCGAGGCGCTGCGCCTTGTGCATCTCGGCTTGGGTGGGGCGGCGGGTGCCGGTGCGGTCACCCTTCTTCAACTTCCTGAGCCCGTAGTCCTTTTCGATCTCGCGGCAGGCGTCACCGACGCGGATGCCACTGTCGTGGAGTTTGGGGCGCCGGCCGTCCTCGCGGACGGTGGTGGCCAGGACGTGGATGTGGTCGTCAGCGTGGCGTACGGCGATCCAGCGGCAGGCCAGGTCGTCGCCTGGCGGAGCGATGCCGGCGGCCTCGACGATGCGCTGGGCTATCTCGCCCCATTCGGCGTCGGAGAGGCAGCGGTCTTCGGGTGCGGCGCGCACGGGGCAGTGCCACACGTGGTCGGTGACCTTGCGTCCGAACTCGCTGTTGCGCAGCCGTACGGGCTCGTCGAGGTAGCGGGCGAGTTCGGTGAGGGTGGCGCTCTCGTCGCGGCCCGGGTCAGGCATGCCGAGCATCGCGAAGCCCGCGACGATGTGCGGGTCAAGGTGCTCGTCCTGGCGGCCGGGGCCGTAGAGGTAGGCGAGCAGGCCACGGGTGTTGGACCCGGCCGGTTTGATGGCGGCGATCACGCGGACACCTCCTCTGCTTCCGGCTCGGCCAGCTCAGCGGGCTGGCGCAGGGCCTCGGCGATCAGCTCCAGGAGCTGCTGGAGCTCGGTCAGGTGCTGGCGGATGTCGGTTGGCGTGTAGTCGCTGTTGAGGGCGCGGGCGATCTGGTTGACGTTGACGCCGATGCGGTTGAGCTGGCGCAGCACCTGCGCGCGGAAGTGGTGGGTGCGGCGGCGGTCCGCGGACAGCGGCAGGTTCGCGGTGAAGCGGCCGGTGACGAAGGCGAGGACCACGTCGGCGGCGAAGCCGGAGTCGCCCTTGTAACCGTGCTCGGCGGCGACGTCCCGGAGGCGGGCACGCTCCTCGTCGAGGAACCGTAGAGGGCCGACGCGTGCATCGCGTTTTTCGCCGGTGAAGCGGCGGATCGTGGGCTGCACGCTCTTCACGGTGGGCTCGCCGGCGGCGGGAACGTCTTCACGTACGGGGCGGAGGATCTCGCGCTGGACGGCGTGGAGCGTGTCCGGGTCGGGGCCGCCCTCCGCCCCGACCCCCTGGCCTGGCGCCCCCTGGCGCTGGGCCTCCTCCGCCACCCCCGGGGCGGAGATCCCCGAAGACCGGCCTTCAGTCGGACTCGGGGTACTACTGGCTCCGCCAGGGGCAGCCCACCCGAACGCCTGCCGCAAACGCCCCATCAGCGTAGGGGACTTCGCCAGCGGCAGCGGCTCATCGGGAGTGTGGTCGGAGCGGTGCGGGTCGTGCGTCACGGGCGGTTCTCCGAAAGGGGCGGGAAAGACTGGCGGAGTGCTGGTGGCCAGCGCGCCATCCACAGGTGTGGAGAGGCGGGCGGCGAGTGTGGCGTACTGGGCTCGCCGGGGTGACCGGAAGGGGTTCCGGTCACCCCGTAGGAATTCCGGTCAGCTGCTGTCTGGACCGGTCCCGGCAGCGGCTTCGATTTCAGGCCGGAGGATCTTCATCACCTCGGTCTGCCGCTCACTTCCGATCGTCAAGTCCCTGTCCTTGATGGCCTTCCGGAGCAGGTCCCGGCTGAGCGTGCCGTGCTCAGCAAGGGCGGTCCGGCCGATCTCCACGAGCTCCTCGACCGTGGCTTTCGGTGGACGGCCGCCGCGCGGCCTGCTCTCCGCAACCCCGGGAGGGGGTTCCGGCAGCTGGACGGATACGGCAGCCGGAACCTCAGTGGGCTGGACAGGCTCGGCGGGCTTCGCGGACGCGGTGACTCGTAGTTCCGGCGCCTGGACGGAAGCGGTGTCCGGATGGACTGCGGGTTGGCCCACGAGTTGGTGGATCTGCCGCATCAGGACACCGAAGGCCAGCAGTGCGGCGGTCGGGGGAACCGCGGCGACCACGTAGTCGAGCCGTGGCACGGTGCCAGCACTGCCTGTGCCGTTGACCCCGGCTACGTTGAGCGCGATGGAACCGACCGATCCGGTGGCGGTGAGAACGATGGCCCACCAGTCGGTCACCTGGCGCAGGCCCGCGCGGAGCATGAGCAGCTCGCCCGCGACGATGAAGGCGTCCAGGGTGGCGGGCCAGGCCCACTGGCGGACCGGGGAGCTACGGAGCCCGTGCTGTCCGGCGACCTCGGCGAGGTGGGCGTACGAGAGCCAGAACCCGCCGGCGGTGAGGGCCACGATGACAACGCCTGCTGCAAAGAGCGCGTATCGCTCGGCATCCTCCTTGGTCATCATCGGTTGTCCTTCGTCGGGCCGGTGGTCCCGGGGGGTGGGTGTGGAGGGGTGGGTCAAGCGGGGTGCTCCTGGGGTTGGGCGGGGTGATCCGTCTTGGCCGTCTTGGCCGTTGCAAGCGCAGGTCAGGGCCGGTACGGCAGGGCCTCGATCTGCCGTACCGGAGGCGTTGACGGTGTCTTCCGCCGTGTGGCGACTCGGCGTGCCCTTGTCGGTCAGGACGGCGCAGTTGCCTCGTGCCGTCCCGACCTACAGGGGCTTGACCTGCGTTGATACGGCGGGGACGCGCGGGACGGCACAAGACGGATCCGGGCAGCGTCCTGACGGCGGCAGCGCGGTCATCATGATCGCGTTTCCGTCTTGGCCCCGGCTTCCGTCCCGGCCGCATGCCGTGTGACCTGCGAGATCACGGCAGGGACGGCAGGGACGGCCACCGGGGGATGCGGGGCTCAGCCCGAGGCGGGGGCGGTGGGCTCGGCGTTCACTGAGTGAACGGTGGGGCAGTAGCGCCGCCATGCGTCGAGGAACTTGTGGCGCATGTAGCCCTTGCGCTGGGTTCCGTCGGCGAGGCGGACGTTGCCGGGCTTGATGTCGTACCGGCGCAGCATCGCCGCCAGTTCGCGGGAGCTCAGCCCGTGGCGCCCCCATTCCGCCCACGGGCTCTCGGCGTTCTGCCGCAGGTGGTGCAGCAGCTCGTCCGTGGAGAGGCTGTCGACCTCGCGCTGGGCGACGAAGACCCTGCGGATGTCGGCGAGGATCCGGGCCTCGCCGGGCTGGTCCTCCTCGGCCTCGATCTCCGCAGCCACCATGCGCGCACACGCCTCGCGGGCACGGCGGGGCCAGGACCCGGCAGCAAGGTCGGCGACGATCACCAGGGGCTCCCAGGTGTCGGCAGCGCGGTCCTCCACCGGCATCGCCGGTTCCAGATCCGCCGCCTCGTCCAGCAGCGGCCTGGCCCAGGCGGCGATACGGTCCCGCAGATCGTGAAGGGCCGGGATGTCGCGGCGGGAGCGGAAGGGCTTGACGCTCTCGCCCTCCGCCCGGCGGCGCATGCGGATGACGACCGACCGGTCCATGATCGTGTCGGGCAGGTCACCGATCCCGGCCAGGGCCGCCATGGCGAAGGTGGCGAACCGGTGCGGGGTGTGGTCGTTGCCAACGACGCGGGTGACGTAGCGGTTGCGCTGGTGACCGGCGTTGAGCAGGCCGCGCATCTCCTCGTTCTTCTCCGCCTGCTTCGGGGTGCCGAAGATGGTATCCGCCTCGTCCACCAGGAGCGTGGGCGGCTCGTCGGTGATGGAGCGGAAGATTGCCGCGGGCGTGGTGTTGATGGTGAGCATCGGCTCGTGGACCGTCTCGGTCAGCACGTCCAGGAGCCGTGACTTGCCGCACCGCTTCGCCGGCCCGACCACCGCCAGGCGCGGGGCGTGCTGCCACGCGGGCTGCAGGTGCGTCGCCGCGACCCACAGCGTGACCGCGTCCAGTGCCTGCTGGGAGGGCAGGATCACGAACTGGGCTATCTGGGCACGCAGTTCGTTCAGCAGCTCGGAGCCGTACGTCGGCTCTGGATCCGGCACCGCTTCCTCAGCGGGCTGATCCACCGGAACCGTATCCGGCGCCCGCTCATCGGCCGCCGGGGCGGCTTCGGGCGCATGGCCGGCCCGGCCGGGCACCGCGACCGTCGGCCATACCGCCTTGCCGGGTGCGGAATAGGGCTCGGGTGTCGTAGGTTGCACAGGGCAGCTCCTTATCCGGTGACGTCGGGCATGCAGGCCCGACTCACGCAGGTCGTTCGTTGGAATGCGGGCAGTGGAGTGTGCTGAGCCTCCGGCGTTGGCCCGCCGGGGGCTTTCTCGCTTCCTTGGCCAGGGCGAGGGAACACGGACAGTACGTCCACCCCCGGCGACAGTCCAGCGTTTCTGTGTCAGCTCAGCGCAGAAGCGTCTGCTATGGGCAGGGCTGGTCATGCGGCCAGGCCGAGCAGGTTCAACAGGTCGGAGGTCACGACGCGGTACGCCTTGCCCAGCCGCAGGACCTTGCAGGGGTACTGACCGCGCTTGGCCAGCTCATAGCCCTTGCTCCGCCCCAGCCCGAGCGCCCGATTGCCGGTGTCCAGGTCAACGGCGGCGGGCAGGGCCAGCAGCTCCGCTCGCGTCATGCCCTTGGCCTGCTCGGCGGTCTCGTTGTCGCGCATCCAGCGCTCCGTTCATGAGTGAGCCCTCGGCGAACGCGGCATCACGTCCGGCTCCAGGCGATCACTAACCATCATCGGGAAGCTAATGTGTCTCCATGACACAACGCCGTTTTGATCCTAGAGATGACGAGGACGACGTCCCGGAGTGGGTGGATCAGGTGATGGCCACGGTGGCCGCCGAGGTCCGCAGACGCAGGAAGGAGCTACGCATGAGCGCCCAGGACCTGGCTGACCGCTGCGAGGAGATCGGTCATCCGATCCCGCGCAACGTGATCGCCAACATGGAGTCCGGCCGCCGCGCCGGCCTGCCCTTGGTCGACGTCCTCGTCCTCGCCGAAGCCCTGCGGACCTACCCGATCCGCCTGCTCTACCCCGTCGGCTACGTCGACCGAGTCCAGCGCCTTCCCCTGCAGCACTCCGATCCGACCTGGGACGCCATGCGCTGGTTCACCGGCGACAGCGAGGACTTCGGCATGGAAGACGACATGCTCCGCTCCTTCCGCGCCCACGTCCGCTATCAGCGCGCCGCCCTGGCCGCCCTGAAGGGCGAGAAGCACGAGCGTTGGAAGGCCGAGACGGCACCCAACCAGACCGAACGCGAGGAAGCCGTACTCGCCCAAGCCGACTACGCCGAAAGGGCGTTGGAAGCCAAGTACCGGCTCCGCAGCGCCCGCGCCTTCATCCGCGAAGACGGCGGCACACCACCGCACCTGCCACCAGAACTCGCCGACGTCGACCCACCCGTCGGCGACACCCCAGAGGAGAACGATCTTTGAAGGGTTCCACCCACCGCCGCTGCTACTGCCGCGACGCCCACACCGGTAAGCCGCTCGGTAAGCAGTGCCCGAAGCTCTCCAGCCGCAAGCACGGCTCGTACTCCATACGCCAGGAGCTCCCGCCCCGCGAAGACGGCACCCGCCGCTCCTTCAGCCGCGCCGGCTACGACTCCCTGAAGGCGGCCCAGGCCGACCTCGACCACATACGCGCCCTGCTCGGCCTCGCCGACACCGACGACCCCGAGGGCATGGCGCTGATCGCCGCCATGCTGGAGGAGGTCGGCGATGAGAAGTCGCCACTGCCGGATGTCGAGGAGACCCGGCGGCGCCTGAAGTCCGGTCAGGACCTGATCGGCCGTCTGACCGTCGGCGAGTGGCTCGATCGGTGGCTCGACGGCAAGCGCATCCGCAAGTCGGGGCTCACCCGCTACGAGACCGATATCCGGTTCCATTTGAAGCCTCGGATCGGCCACCACCGTCTCGACCGCCTGCGTGTGAGCCATCTCAGCGACATGTTCACGGCCATAGCCGACGGTAATGCCGAGATCCTGGAGCAGAACGCCCAGCGCCGGGCCGCGGTGGAGGAGTTGGCCACCGTGCCGTGGAAGGGCGCGGGCAACCGCGCCCGCCGCAAGGTGATGAAGACGGCGATCGATGCCATGCCTCCGTTCCGGCGTGTGACCGGTCCGGCTACCCGGCTGCGCATCAAGGCGACGCTGCGGTCTGCGTTGAACGACGCGATCGGCCAGCAGATCCTCACCTTCAACCCGGCGGCGCACGTCGAGCTCGATCCTGTGCGCAAGCCGAAGGCTCTGGTGTGGACGGACGCGCGGGTCGCCAGGTGGGAGCAGACGGGCGAGAAGCCCTCGCCCGTCATGGTCTGGACGCCCGAACAGACAGGCGCGTTCCTCGACTTCCTCGCGGAGGACCGGCTGTACGCGATGTGGCACCTGATCGCTTTCCGCGGCCTGCGGAGGGGCGAGGCATGCGCGCAGCCCTGGTCGGAGACCAACCTCGATGACCACTCCCTGACCGTCTCCGCCCAGCTCGTCCAGGACGGGTGGGAGGTCGAGACCTCCGAGCCCAAGACGGACAGCGGCTTCCGCGTGGTCGCGCTCGACGACGACACCGTCAACGTCCTGAAGCGGCACCGCGAACAGCAGGACGCGGACCGCGAGGAGTGGGGACCGGCCTGGGTCGAGACCGGCATGGTCTTCACGCAGGAAGACGGCTCCTGGCTCCATCCCGGGAAGGTGACCGACCTCTTCGAGCGCCTCGTCGCCGCCTCCGGCCTCCCGCCGATCCGGCTGCACGACCTCCGGCACGGAGCGGCCACGCTCATGCTCGCCGCCGGCATCGACGTGAAGATCGTGTCGGACACTCTCGGGCACAGCGACACCCGCATCACGCGGGACATTTACCAGAGCGTCCTGCCGCAGGTCGGCAAGAACGCGGCCGAGGCCACCGCCAGGCTGGTCCCGCTTCAGCGCAAGACCGAGGCGGAAGAGGCCCGTAAGGCCGTCCAGAAGGCGGCGGCCAAGGCGAAAGCCGAGGCCAGGGCCAAGAAGAAGGGCAAGCGGAAGAAGCCGAAGAAGTAGGGCACCTGACCGCTCCGCTCACGCATCGCTCACGCAAGCCATCTCGCGGCACCCCGGCCGTGTGACGCGTCATGCCCCGAGCAACACAAAAGCCCAGGTCACGGGCTATGTGACCTGGGCTTTTTCAGAGCCGCCTTCGGGATTCGAACCCGAGACCTACGCATTACGAGTGCGTTGCTCTGGCCATCTGAGCTAAGGCGGCGCGCTGTCCGCACTATGGTGCGATCAGCAACGTCGGTAAGTCTACACAGTTTCGGGGGGTGCTCCGCACCGGCCTCGGGGGCAGGGTGCGCGGCGTCGGCGGCGGGGCTATGAGCAGCGTTTTCCCTTCGTCGGAGGGGTTCCGCGGAGCAGGTAGGCGTCGATCGCCGAGTCGATGCAGTCGCTGCCCCGGCCGTAGGCCGTGTGGCCGTCGCCCTCGTAGGTGAGGAGGCGGGCCGAGGCGAGCTGGACGGCGAGGGAGCGGGCCCAGCGGTACGGGGTCGCCGGGTCGCGGGTGGTGCCGACGACGACGATCGGGGCGGCGCCCCTCGCCTCGATGCGGTGCGGTTCACCCGTGGCCCTGACCGGCCAGTACGCGCAGTTCAGGGAGGCCCAGGCGAGGCCCTCGCCGAAGACCGGGGACGCCTTCTCGAAGGACGGCAGCGCCTTCTCCACCTGGTCGGGGGTGGTGAAGGCCGCAGGGAGGTCGAGGCAGTTCACGGCCGCGTTGGCGGCCATCAGGTTGGCGTAGCGGCCCTCGGCGTCCCGCTCGTAGTAGCTGTCGGAGAGGACGAGCAGGCCGGAGCCGTCGTTCTCCTTCATCGCCGAGTTCAGCGCCTCGCGCAACTGCTCCCACGTGCTCTCGTCGTACATCGCCGCGATCACCCCGGTGGTGGCGAGGGCCTCGCCGAGCTTGCGGCCGTCGGGGTCGCCGGCCGGGATCGGACGCCGGTCGAGTTTCGCGAAGAAGGCCTTGAGGTTCTCGCCGACCTTGGCGGGGGCGGCGCCCTTGCGGCCGAGCGGGCAGTCGGGCTGCCGTACGCAGTCCTTCGCGAAGGACTGGAACGCCGTCTCGAAGCCGGCCGTCTGGTCCAGGTTCAGTCGGCGGGCGGGCAGCGACGGGTCCATCGCCCCGTCCAGGACGAGGCGGCCCACCCGGTCCGGGAACAGCCCCGCGTACGTCGCCCCGAGGAACGTCCCGTAGGACGCGCCGACGTACGTCAGCTTCCCCTCGCCCAGGAGCGCCCGCAGGATGTCCATGTCACGGGCCGCCTCCACGGTGGACACGTGCCGCAGCAGCCGCGCCGAACGCGCCCCGCAGCCCTCCGCGAACTCCTGGTACGCGTCGACGAGTTCGCCAGTCTCCCGCTGGTCGTCGGGCGTGGTGTCCGTCTGCGTGTACGCGTCCATCGCGCGCCCGTCGAGGCACTCCACGGCCTCGCTGGAGGCCACGCCGCGCGGGTCGACGGCGACCATGTCGTAGCGGGCGCGGACCGCGGCGGGGTAGCCGATGCCTGCGTACTGCTGGAGGTAGGCGACCGCCGAGCCGCCCGGGCCGCCCGGGTTGACCAGCAGGGAGCCGAGCCGCTTGCCCGGGCCTGTCGCCTTCCTGCGCTCGACCGCGAGCCGGACATCGCCCGCGTCCGGCTCTGCGTAGTCGAGCGGCGCCTTCATCGTGGCGCACTCGAAGCCGGGGACACCGCAGTCGCGCCAGTTCAGCTTCTGCCCGTAGTACGGCGCGAGCGCCGACGGCGTGGCCTGCGGCAGCGCGGCGAGCGCCGCCATCGCCGTCGAACCGGTGGAAGTCGACGACGCCTCGGCGGAGCAGCCGGAGACGGCGGACACGAGCAGCGCGGCGAGCGACAGGAAGGCGACGCCGGTACGCGACCTGCGGGACCTGTGGGACCTGCGGAGAGAGCGCCTGATGTGCATCAAGCGAGCGTAACTCTGCGCAACGACATAAACGCCGTCCGTACGTGAAGTGCCACGGACGAGCGACCCCGTCAACCCACGGGCGTCGCTGTCACCCCGCTCTCAGCGCCATCGTCATCGCCTCGACGGCCAGCAGCGGCGCCACATTGCGGTCGAGGGCCTGTCTGCACGCGGCGATGGCCTCGATGCGGCGGAGGGTGGCCTCGGGGCTGCCGCCGCGGGCGAGCCGCTCCAGGGCGTCCTCGGCGTCCGCGTTGGCGATCGCGATGCGGGAGCCGAGCTGGAGGGCGAGGACGTCACGGTAGAAGGCGGTCAGGTCGGTCAGCGCGACGTCGAGACTGTCGCGCTGCGTCCGCGTCCGCCGGCGCTTCTGCTTGTCCTCCAGGTCCTTCATCACGCCCGCCGTGCCGCGCGGCATCCGGCCGCCCTGGACCGCGCCCAGCGCCGCCTTCAGCTCATCGGTCTCCTTGCCGTCCCGTTCCTCCGCGAGCTGTCTGGCGTCCTCGGTGGCCGCGTCGACCAGTTCCTGGGCCGCCCTGAGGCAGCCGCCGACGTCGTCGACGCGCAGGGGCAGCTTCAGCACCGCCGCGCGGCGCTCGCGCGCGGCGGGGTCGGTGGCCAGACGCCGGGCCCGGTCGACGTGCCCCTGCGTGGCCCGGGCGGCGGCCGCGGCGACGGCCGGCTCGATGCCCTCGCGCCGTACGAGCATGTCGGCGACGGCGTCCACGGAGGGCGTGCGCAGGTTCAGGTGCCGGCAGCGGGAGCGGATGGTCGGCAGCACGTCCTCCAGGGAGGGCGCGCAGATCAGCCAGACCGTCCGCGGGGCGGGCTCCTCGACCGCCTTCAGGACGGCGTTGGCCGACTTCTCGTTCAGCCGCTCGGCGTCCTCCACGAGGATGATCTGCCAACGGCCCGTGGCGGGCGAGGTGTAGGACTTGCGGACCGTGTCGCGCATGTCCTCGGCGAGGATCTGCGAACCGACGGCGGCGACGGTGCTGACGTCGGCGTGAGTGCCGACGAGCGCCGTATGGCATCCGTCGCAGAAGCCGCAGCCCGGGACGCCGCCGAGCGCCCGGTCCGGGCTCACGCACTGCAACGCGGCGGCGAAGGCCCGCGCCGCCTGGCTGCGGCCTGCGCCGGGCGGGCCGGTGAACAGCCAGGCGTGCGTCATCTTCGACGTCTCCGGCGGCGGGGCGGCGGCGTGGGCCGCGGTGACGAGCGCGTCGGCGTCCCGAGCGGCAGCGGCCAGCTGCTCACTCACCTTCTCCTGCCCGACGAGGTCGTCCCACACGGTCATGCGTCACGCCGCCCTTTCGTCACGTTTCGCGCTGCCGGTTCCATTGTGCGGGCAGCCACTGACAATCGGGCCACTGCCGGTCGGCCCACAGGGCCCTCAGCGGCGCCTGCCCCGCCCGTGGCCCTCGTCGTTCCCGTCCTCGTCCCCGCGCGGGCCCAGGAGTTCGTCCGCCAGCGACGGCAGATCGTCCAGCGGGGTCTCCTCGGCCCAGTCCGGCCGCGGCCGCTGCCGGGGTGCGCCCGCGTCGTCGACCTGCGGCAGCTCGCGCGTACGGTCCTCGCCGTCCTGCTCGTCGCGGAAGTAACCCGGCGGCACCCGGTCCGAAGGGTTCTCGTCCCGGACCGGAGGCAGCACGGCCGTCTCCTCCTCGGGGCTCTGTGCGCGCACCGGCGGCAGTACCGCCGTCTCGTCCGCTGCGCCCGCCGGCATCGGAGGCTGGGGCAGCTCCGCCGTCACCTCGGCGTCGGCCGAAGGCTGCTCGGGCTTCTTGTCCATGCGGATCGGCGGCAGCACAGCCGTCTCGTCCACCGGCCCGACCGGCGCTTTCGGCGGAGTCACGACCGGCGTCGGCACGGTGGTCGCCTCCGGGGGCGCGGCCACGGGCGCGGAAGCCGCCGTGGGGCGCGCCGGCCTCGGGCCGACCTGCGCCGCGGCAGCGGCCTGCTCCGCCGCGCGCCGGGCCTGCTCGGCCCGCACCAGCGCCTCCTCGGCCTTCTGCTGCTTCTCCAGCCGCCGGGCCTCGGCCTCGGCGCGCAGCCGGGCCTCCTCCTCGGCCTGCCTGCGACGCCGCTCCTCCTCCGCCTTGCGGCGGACCTCCTCCTCGGCGCGGGCCTTCTCCTCCGCGAGGAGCCGGACCCGCTCCTCCTCGGCACGCCTGCGTGCCTCCTCGGCGCGCAGCCGCGCCTCCTCGGCCTGCCGTTCGGCCTCGCGCCGCTGCGCCTCCTCCAGCTCGCGCCGCTTGCGCTCCTCCTCCTCGGCGCGCAGCTTGGCGAGCTGCTCCTGGCGCTCGCGCTCCAGGCGCTCCTCCTCGGCCTTGCGCGCGGCCTCTTCCTCGGCCTTGCGGCGGGCCTCCTCCTCGGCCTTCCTGCGCGCCTCCTCCTGGGCCTTGATCTCGGCCTCGGACAGGGGCAGCAGCTGGTCGAGCCGGTGCCGGACGACGGCCGTGACGGCCTCGGGCTCCTGGGCCGCGTCGACCACCAGGTAGCGGCCCGGGTCGGCGGCGGCGAGGGTGAGGAAACCGGAGCGCACGCGCGCGTGGAACTCCGCGGGCTCCGACTCCAGCCGGTCCGGCGCCTCCGTGAAGCGCTCGCGGGCGGCCTCCGGGGAGACGTCCAGCAGGACCGTCAGATGCGGCACCAGGCCGTTCGTCGCCCAGCGCGAGATCCGCGCGATCTCGGTCGGGGACAGGTCGCGGCCCGCGCCCTGGTAGGCCACGGACGAGTCGACGTACCGGTCGGTGATCACCACCGCGCCGCGCTCCAGGGCGGGCCGTACGACCGTGTCGACGTGCTCCGCGCGGTCCGCCGCGTACAGCAGCGCCTCCGCGCGGTGCGAGAGCCCGGCGCTGGACACGTCCAGCAGGATCGACCGCAGCCGCTTGCCCACGGGCGTGGCCCCCGGCTCGCGCGTGAGGACGACCTCGTGGCCCTTCGCCCTGATCCACTCGGCGAGCGCCTCGGCCTGGGTGGACTTGCCTGCGCCGTCGCCGCCCTCCAGGGCGATGAAGAAGCCGGTCGCGGCCCGAGTCGTCACCGGGTCGTCGCCGCCCAGCAGTGCGTCCTTCAGGTCCTGCCGCAGGGGTACGCCTGCGCGGTCGTCGACCTTGGCCAGCACCAAGGCGGCCACCGGCAGCAGCAACGCTCCGACCAGCATCAGGGTGAACGCGGCTCCGCCGTGCGCGAAGACGAACTTGCCGTTCTCCAGCCGGTGCGGCCCGATGAGCGCCGCGACCAGCGGGGCGAGCACCGCGCCCAGCGCCACCAGGACCCGCACGACCGCGTGCAGATGCTCCGTGGTGCGCGTCCGGCGGTGGTCCTCGGTCTCCTGGTCGAGCAGCGCGTGCCCGGTGTTGGCGGCGACGCCCGCGCCGACGCCGGCCAGGGCCACGATCAGGAGCACGCTGGTGACGTCCGGGACCAGCCCGGCGGCCAGCAGCGCCACGCCGGTGAAGGCGATGGCCAGCGCGAGCAGCCGGCGCCGTGACAGCGACACCAGCACCTTCGGCGCCGTACGGACGCCGACGACGACCCCGCCGGTCAGGCCGAGCACGAGCAGCCCGTACAGCACCGGGCCGCCGCCCAGGTCCTTGGCGTGCAGCACGGCCACGGCGACGGAGGCGGAGATCGCCCCGGCGACGGCGGCGCAGGCGAGGACCAGGAGGGGGATCGCGCCCGTGCGGCCCGCCTCGACGCCGGTGGCGGTCCTGGGGCGGCGCAGTCCTTCGAGCGGCGACCGCGCGCGCGGGGCGCGCACGCCGGGCAGTTCCAGGAACGTCACGATGGACAGCGATCCGGCGAAGAGCCCGCCGGCGACATAGGAGGCGAGGGCCGCCTGGTGCTGGCCGAACCAGTCGATCCCGGCGCCCAGAAGATTGTTGAACAGTGCCGCGACGACCAGTGTGGCCGCGCCCAGCGGGATCGTCACGAAGCCGGTGCGCAGCGACAGCCGGCGCAGGGCGTCCATGTGGTCCGGCAGGGGCCGCACGGTCGCGCCCTCCAGGGGCGGGGCGGGCAGCAGGGTCGGGGCCGCGCTCTCCCGGGCGACCGTCCAGAACCGTTCCGCGACTCCGGTCACGAACACCGTGACGAGCAGCAGAGCCAGCGCGTCGTCCGGCGTCCAGTCGATCCACAGGGGCGCGACGATCAGCAGCGCGGCGCGCAGCCCGTCCGCGCCGACCATGGTCCAGCGGCGGTCGAGCGGGCCGTCCGGCGAGGTCAGCGACGTCAACGGGCCCAGGAGGACGGCGCCGAAGAGCAGGGTGGCCAGAATGCGTACCCCGAACACGATCGCCACTGCGAACGCCACGCCTCGGTAACCGCCTCCGAAGGAGCCCTCGGCGATGGCCGCCTGGAGGACGAGGAGGACGAACACCAGGAGTGCGAGGGCGTCTCCCACACCGCTCACCAGCTGCGCGCTCCAGAGCCGTTTGAGCTGCGGCTCGCGCAACAGGGCGCGCACGGCGCGCTCGCGGGAGTCCGCCACCAGGGCGTCGTCCGGGGCCGGGTGGTGGGCCGTTGGCTGCTCGGCTCGCGTCATGCTTTCAGCCTATCGGCCGCGACTGACAGCCTGTGGCCGCCGTCCGCACGTACGACCGCCCCGACACCAAAGTGATGCCGGGGCGTTCGTTCAGCGAACCCGCCGTGAAGGAATGAAGGAATCGTGGCCGGGTTCAGTCGTCCGACGGGGCAGCCGCGGCTTTCTTGGCGACCGTCTTCTTCGCCGTCGTCGTCTTGGCGGCGGTCTTCTTGGCGGCCGTCTTCTTCGCCGGGGCGGCCTTCTTCGCCGCCGGCGCCTTCTTCGCGGGCGCCTTCTTGGCCGTCTTCTTGGCCGGCGCCTTGGCGCGCTTCTCGGCGAGCAGTTCGAAGCCGCGCTCCGGGGTGATCTCCTCGACGCTGTCGCCGGAGCGCAGGGTCGCGTTGGTCTCCCCGTCGGTGACGTACGGCCCGAAGCGGCCGTCCTTGACGACGACGGGCTTGCCGCTGACCGGGTCCGCGCCCAGTTCCTTCAGCGGCGGCTTGGCGGCGGCCCGGCCACGCTGCTTGGGCTGGGAGTAGATCTCCAGCGCCTCCGCGAGCGTGATCGTGAAGAGCTGGTCCTCGGTCTGCAGCGACCGCGAGTCCGTGCCCTTCTTCAGGTACGGGCCGTAGCGGCCGTTCTGCGCGGTGATCTCCACGCCCTCCGCGTCGGCGCCGACGACGCGCGGCAGGGACATCAGCTTGAGGGCGTCCGCCAGCGTCACCGTGTCGAGCGACATCGACTTGAACAGCGAGGCCGTACGCGGCTTGACGGCGTTCTTGCCGGTCTTCGGGGTGCCCTCGGGGAGCACCTCGGTGACGTACGGGCCGTAGCGGCCGTCGCGGGCGATGATCTGGTGGCCGGAGTCCGGGTCGGCGCCCAGCTCGAAGTCGCCGCTCGGCTTGGCGAGCAGCTCCTCGGCGAGCTCGACGGACAGCTCGTCGGGCGCGAGGTCCTCGGGGATGTCCGCGCGCTGGTGGCCCTCGGAGTCCTTCTCGCCGCGCTCGATGTAGGGGCCGTAGCGGCCGACCCGCAGCACGATGCCGCTGCCCACGGGGAACGACGACACCTCGCGGGCGTCGATCGCGCCCAGGTCGGTCACCAGCTCCTTGAGGCCGCCGAGGTGGTCCCCGTCGCCGTTGCCTGCGTCCGCGGCGGAGCCGCTGTCAGGGGTGGTCTCGCCGAAGTAGAACCGCTTGAGCCACGGCACGGACTGCGCCTCACCCCGGGCGATGCGGTCGAGGTCGTCCTCCATCTTGGCGGTGAAGTCGTAGTCGACGAGCCGCCCGAAGTGCTTCTCCAGGAGGTTGACCACGGCGAAGGACAGGAAGGACGGGACGAGCGCCGTGCCCTTCTTGAAGACGTAGCCGCGGTCGAGGATCGTGCCGATGATCGACGCGTACGTCGACGGGCGGCCGATCTCGCGCTCTTCGAGCTCCTTGACCAGGCTGGCCTCGGTGTAGCGGGCCGGGGGCTTGGTGGCGTGCCCGTCGACCGTGATCTCCTCGGCGGACAGCGCGTCGCCCTCGCCGACCTGGGGCAGGCGGCGCTCGCGGTCGTCCAGCTCGGCGTTCGGGTCGTCGGCGCCCTCGACGTAGGCCTTGAGGAAGCCGTGGAAGGTGATCGTCTTGCCGGAGGCGCTGAACTCGGCGTCCCGGCCGTCGGCGGCAGCGCCGGCGATCTTCACCGTGACGCTGTTGCCGACCGCGTCCTTCATCTGGGAGGCGACCGTCCGCTTCCAGATCAGCTCGTAGAGCTTGAACTGGTCGCCGGTCAGGCCCGTCTCGGCGGGCGTGCGGAAACGATCACCCGAGGGGCGGATCGCCTCGTGCGCCTCCTGCGCGTTCTTGACCTTGCCGGCGTACGTACGCGGCTGGGCCGGCAGGTAGTCGGCGCCGTACAGCTGCGTGACCTGGGCGCGGGCGGCGGTGATCGCCGTCTCGCTCAGCGTCGTGGAGTCCGTACGCATGTAGGTGATGAAGCCGTTCTCGTACAGCTTCTGCGCCACCTGCATGGTGGCCTTCGCGCCGAAGCCGAGCTTGCGGCTGGCCTCCTGCTGGAGCGTCGTCGTACGGAACGGGGCGTACGGCGAGCGGCGGTAGGGCTTGGACTCGACGGACCGGACGGCGAACCGGGTGTTCTGCAGGGCGGTGGCCAGGGCACGGACGTTCGCCTCGTCGAGGTGGAGGATGTTCGCGCTCTTGAGTTGTCCCACGGAGTCGAAGTCGCGGCCCTGCGCGACCCGCCTGCCGTCGACGGCCGTGAGGCGGGCGACCAGCGACGACGGGTCCGACGAGTCACCGGCGCGGCCGGTCGCGAAGGTCCCCGTCAGGTCCCAGTACTCAGCAGAACGGAAGGCGATGCGCTCGCGTTCCCGCTCCACGACAAGTCGTGTCGCGACGGACTGGACACGGCCGGCCGACAGGCGCGGCATGACCTTCTTCCACAGGACCGGCGAGACCTCGTAGCCGTAGAGACGGTCGAGGATGCGGCGGGTCTCCTGGGCGTCGACGAGCTTCTGGTTGAGCTGGCGCGGGTTGGCGACGGCGGCCTGGATCGCGGCCTTGGTGATCTCGTGGAAGACCATCCGCTTGACCGGGACCTTGGGCTTCAGCACCTCCTGGAGGTGCCATGCGATGGCCTCGCCCTCGCGGTCCTCATCGGTGGCGAGGAAGAGCTCGTCGGAGTCCCGCAGCAGGTCCTTGAGCTTCTTGACCTGCGCCTTCTTGTCGGCGTTGACGACATAGATCGGCTGGAAGTCGTGTTCGACGTCCACTCCGAGGCGGCGGACCTCACCCGTGTACTGGTCCGGCACCTCCGCGGCACCGTTGGGAAGGTCGCGGATGTGCCCGACGCTGGCCTCGACGATGTAGCCGGGGCCGAGGTAACCCTTGATCGTCTTCGCCTTGGCAGGCGACTCGACGATCACGAGTCGGCGGCCGCCCTTCGCGGTCTCGCTGGTCGGGGACAACTTCGCTCTTCTCTCCGGTCGACTCTGGGGCCTCCCCAGGCCTTGCTCCCGGGGTCGGGTCATGGTGACGCTGCGGAGTGTGACGGTACATCCCGCCCCCGTGTCAAACGGGAAAAGCCCGCAACGGCCACTCGAACGGTAACCCGACTACCGCCATTCCTGCCGCCCGGAGTACCGACCGGGCCTTTCCGTGCGACCGGAAGACGTCCTCCCCTTTACCGGGGCGACCACGCTCACGCGACTCGAACGGGGGCAGGGCGACCTGGTCGAACAGGGCCCCGGAGGTGGCCTTGAAGGCGGATTCAGAGACGGGTGAAGCACCACGCCCCGGCGGCCAGGGCGACGACGGCGCCCAGCGTCGCGAAGGTCGCCGATGCGACGGGGCTCACACCTTGCGCCACGGGTTCACGGTGTCGCACCCGGACCCCGGTCCACACCAGCAGCGCGGCCCCGAACAGGGCGAACACCACTCCCGCGAAGATCGCCGGCCCAGTCTCCATGATCGTCCCCGCCCCTTTTCTCCCCGCGCGGCCTTGGCCCCGGGAGACTGTCACGCGTGGGCGGCGCCCCGGCGAACCCGAGGTTAACGCCGGGGCTACGGGCGGGGGCGGGAGGCGCGGCGAGCCGCCGACGGGGCGCTGAACGGGGCGCGGGCCGGGGCGTCTGGCGGGCGGGACCGGCGCGGCGGGGCGCGGCGGGGCTGGACGAGGGTGACCCGCCTCTCCCGGAACCCGGCACGATGCTTTCCGGTCACCCTCCCCGTTCTCACCGGCTCACTCCGTCGGCTCGAGGAACCCCTGCTCCACCAACAGACGGATCTGCGCCGGAGTGCGGTCCCGCAACAGCACCGGGTCCTCGCCGACCAGTTGGGCGATGGCGTCGAGAATCCGGCCGGCGCTCAGCGAGCCGTCGCACACGCCCGCGAAGCCCGCGCCGACCGTGTCCACCTTGGTGGCCCGCCGCATGCCGCGGTGCTGGCGCAGCACGACGTGCTCCGGGTCGTCGGCGCCGGGCAGCCCGACCTGCTCCTGGACGACCTCCGTGACCAGCCGGAAGTGGCCGGCGAGCAGGGCCGCGTCGTCGTGTGCGCGCAGGTAGTCGAGCCGCTCGAAGTGCCCCAGGATCGTGTCGCCGAGCGGTTGTTCGACCGAGTGCGGCCACTCCTCGACGGTGATCACGGGCTCCGCGGCCGCCGTCCTGCGCAACGTGATCCAGCCGAAGCCGACGGCCTTCACCTTGCGCGCCTCGAACTCGTCCAGCCATGCGTCGTAGTGCGCCTGGTACTCGGTCTGGTCGCCCCGGTGGTCACCGGCGTCCCTCAGCCAGAGTTCGGCGTACTGCGTGACGTCCTGCACCTCGCGCTGCACGATCCACGCGTCGCACCCGCGCGGGACCCACGACCGGAGCCGGTCCTGCCAGTCCTCCCCCTCCACGTGCTGCCAGTTGGCGAGGAACTGCGCGAACCCGCCCTCGCTCAGTCGCTCCCCCGCCCCCTGAACGAGCGAGCGGCACAGATCGTCCCCGCCCATCCCGCCGTCCCGGTAGGTCAGCCGGGCGCCCGGCGAGATCACGAACGGCGGGTTCGACACGATGAGGTCGTATTTCTCGTCGCCCTTGACCGGTTCGAACAGCGAGCCCTCGCGCAGTTCGGCGGCCGGGGCTCCGGACAGCGCGAGCGTGAGCGCGGTGATGTGCAGCGCGCGCGGGTTGAGGTCGGTCGCCGTCACGCGCGTGGCGTGCTGGGCGGCGTGCAGCGCCTGGATGCCGGAACCGGTGCCGAGGTCGAGGGAGGCGGAGACGGGCCTGCGGACGGTGATGCCGGCGAGGGTCGTCGACGCGCCCCCGACGCCGAGGACGACGCCTTCGTCCTTGCTGCCGACGCCGCCCGCGCCGCCGACCGCGCACCCCAGGTCGGACACGATGAACCAGTCCTCGCCGTCCGGCCCGCCGTACGGCCGTACGTCCACGGCCGCCGCCACCTCGTCCGGACCGGCGGGGAGCAGCCAGCCGCTCTCCACGCACGCGCGTACGGGCAGAAACTCCTCCACGCGTGCGTGCGGCACCGGCTGCTGGAGCAGGAAGAGGCGGACGAGCGTCTCCAGCGGCGTGTCCCCGCGGGTCGCGCGCAGCGCGGGCACGGTCTCGCTGCGGGCCAGCGCCGCGTAGGCGGGGGCGCCGAGCAGCTCCAGGAGACCGTCCGCGGTGAAGGAGGCCGCCAGCAGGGCCTCGCGCAGCCGGGCGGCGACGTCGGGGCGGTCGGCGAAGGGCAGGGGGGAGCGGGTGGCGTTACTCACGCCCCCATTGTCTCCCGTCACCTCTCGGGTGTCTGCGGCACCGCATGGGTCGCCCGCCCCAAAGGCTCCGCCAGGCTCCTCCGGAGCGTCCCGGGCCGCGGGCCGCGGCCTCAGCTCGTCGTGGCGCGGGCCGAGGCGGAGGCTGCCACCTTCTTGCAGCTGTCCTGGCCGGCCATGGCGTCCTTGACGTCGCCCTGCTCGAGGTTCTTCAGCGCGGTGTTGCCGCTCTTGCTGAGCGTGCCGAGCGCGGTGGCGATGTCCTGGAGGCCGTCGGCGAACTTCGCCTGGTCCTTCGTGTCCAGCGCGTCGACCTGCTTCTTCAGGCCGGCGTAGGAGGTCGAGAGGGTGGTGAGCGCGGCGACGGCGTCCTTCTGCTTCTTCTCGCCGTCGTCGATCCCGGGCGGGGCCCCGGCGGTCTGGACGGTCTGGGCGAGTGCCTTGTAGGCGTCGGACATGTCCTGGAAGGCCTGCGAGTCGGTCTTCTGGACGTTAGCCGGGGCGTTGTTGTCGGTGGCGGCCTGCTTGATCGCGTCGTTGGCCGCGTCGACCTTCGCGTCCTGGGCGGGCAGCGCGTCGCAGACCTGCTTGGCCCAGGCGTCGAGCTCCTTGTTGCCGTCGTCGCTGCTGCATCCGGACAGCGCCAGTACCAGTACCGCACCGCCGGACAGTACGGCCGCGAGCTTCTTGTTCACCGGTTTGGTCCCTTCCATGGCTCTCGGCCCCGGAACATACACGCCAACCGGGCGACAACCCCAGAATGAATGTCCGCTATAGGGACTATTGAAGCCATTTGCACCAAGAGAGAGAAGGCTCACGGCTCGGGCACACACGCGACACAGCGGGCGGTCGACGCGTCAGCACGCGCCGTCCGCCCGCCCTTTGAGCTGCACACCGCCGAGCAGGTCTACGAAACCACCGCCGGATCCGCCGACTTGGCCGAGGTGTCGGCGTTGTCTTCGTCACCAACGGCGATACCGCGCCGCTTGGAGATGTAGACCGCGACGACGATCACGGCGAGCGAGAGGACCGCGATCAGGATCCGCACGCCGATGCTCTCATCCTCGCCGTAGCTGAACTTGATCACGGCCGGCGCGATGAGCAGCGCCACCAGGTTCATGACCTTGAGCAGCGGGTTGATCGCGGGACCGGCGGTGTCCTTGAACGGGTCACCGACCGTGTCGCCGATCACCGTGGCCGCGTGCGCCTCGCTGCCCTTGCCGCCGTGATGGCCGTCCTCGACGAGCTTCTTGGCGTTGTCCCACGCGCCGCCGGAGTTGGCGAGGAACACCGCCATCAGCGTGCCCGAGCCGATCGCGCCCGCCAGGAACGCGCCGAGCGCGCCCACGCCGAGGGTGAACCCGACGAAGATCGGCGCCAGCACGGCCAGCAACCCGGGGGTCGCGAGTTCGCGCAGGGCGTCCCTGGTGCAGATGTCGACGACCTTGCCGTACTCCGGCTCCTCGCTGTAATCCATGATCCCGGGGTGCTCGCGGAACTGCCGCCGCACCTCGAACACCACGGCGCCCGCCGACCGCGACACCGCGTTGATCGCCAGCCCCGAGAAGAGGAAGACGACCGCCGCGCCCGCGATCAGGCCGACGAGGTTGTTGGGCTGCGAGATGTCCATCATCAGACTCATCGGCGCACCCGCCCCGGAGAGCTTCTCGCCGACGTCCTGCGCGCCCGTGGTGATCGCGTCCCGGTACGACCCGAAGAGCGCCGACGCCGCCAGGACGGCGGTGGCGATGGCGATGCCCTTGGTGATGGCCTTGGTCGTGTTGCCGACGGCGTCGAGGTTGGTGAGCACCTGCGCGCCCGCGCCCTGGACGTCGCCGGACATCTCGGCGATGCCCTGCGCGTTGTCGGAGACCGGCCCGAAGGTGTCCATCGCGACGATCACCCCGACCGTGGTGAGCAGACCGGTGCCGGCCAGCGCCACCGCGAACAGCGCCAGCATGATCGACGTACCGCCGAGCAGGAACGCCCCGTACACGCCCAGACCGATCAACAGCGCGGTGTAGACGGCCGATTCGAGCCCGACGGAGATCCCGGCGAGGACGACGGTGGCGGGGCCCGTCAGCGACGACTTGCCGATGTCACGCACCGGCCGACGGGTGGTCTCGGTGAAGTAGCCCGTCAACTGCTGGATGACCGCGGCCAGGACGATGCCGATCGCCACCGCGACGAGGGCGAGAACGCGCGGGTCGCCGTTCTTGCCCTGGATCGCCGCGTCGGTGACGCCGTCGAGGTCGGCGTACTTGCCGGGGAGATAGAGGAAGACGGCCACCGCGACCAGCACGAGCGAGATCACCGCGGAGATGAAGAAGCCCCGGTTGATCGCGGACATGCCACTGCGGTCGGTGCGGCGCGGGGCGACCGCGAAGATCCCGACCATGGCCGTGAGCACGCCGATCGCGGGGACGAGCAGCGGGAAGGCGAGCCCGGCGTCGCCGAAGGCAGCCTTGCCGAGGATCAGCGCGGCGACCAGGGTCACGGCGTACGACTCGAACAGGTCGGCCGCCATGCCCGCGCAGTCGCCGACGTTGTCGCCCACGTTGTCGGCGATGGTCGCGGCATTGCGCGGATCGTCCTCCGGAATGCCCTGCTCGACCTTGCCGACCAGGTCGGCGCCGACGTCGGCGGCCTTGGTGAAGATGCCGCCGCCGACCCTCATGAACATGGCGATGAGGGCCGCGCCGAGCCCGAAGCCCTCCAGCACCTTCGGCGCGTCGGCCGCGTAGACCAGCACCACACACGCGGCGCCGAGCAGACCGAGCCCTACCGTGAACATGCCGACGACGCCGCCGGTACGGAATGCGATCTTCATTGCTTTGTGCGAGACGGCGGTGAGATCCTTTTCCGGTTCGCCTTCCGCCGGAGTCGCTTCCCGGGCCGCCGCGGCGACGCGCACATTGCTGCGCACGGCGAGCCACATGCCGATATAGCCGGTGCCCGCCGAGAACGCCGCACCGATCAAGAAGAACACCGACCGTCCGGCGCGCTGGTTCCAGTCGTCCGCGGGCAGCAGCATGAGCAGGAAGAACACGACCACGGCGAAAACGGCGAGTGTGCGCAGTTGCCGGGCCAGATAGGCGTTGGCGCCTTCCTGGATGGCCGCTGCGATCTTCTTCATGCTGTCGGTGCCCTCGCCCGCCGCGAGCACCTGGCGCAGCAGTACGCCCGCGACCACGAGCGCGGCCAGCGCCACGACCGCGATGACCACCACGAGCAGGCGGTTGCCGTCGGTCAGCACTGCGGCTGCGAAGGTTGTGGAGTGGTCCAACCGATGAGGGGTAGAAAGCCCCGCCATTCGTCCTCCTTGACGCTTGGGCTGAGCTCAAGATGTGGACGGATTGTAGGTACCGGAACCTGATCAAAACAGTGCGCGGCAAACGGAATTCGCCTTCGCATGCGAAACCCGCATGATCCTTGTCGATCCCGCACGGTAATGACTTCAAGGCATTGCCGTTCGTGAATTGGTTCACGATATTCGCGGCAAGATTCACTTCGCCGGGATTCCAAGATCCCGGGATTCCAAGATTCATTTCACGGAACCACTGTAAGCGCGGTCACCGAGGTCCGCACATGCCGAAGGGCCCTACGAGGTAGGGCCCTTCGGGTGAGTGAATCGCGAGGCTCGGGTCGAGCCGGGTGGGGTCAGGACAGCGCCGCGGTCGCCGATGCGCTCGGCCACGTCATGCGGATCAGTCCGCCGTGCTCGCCGGCGGTGACCTCCACGTCGTCGACGAGGCCGCTGATGACCGCGAGGCCCATCTCGTCCTCCTCGGCCTCCGCGTCGGCCTCGGCGCCGGAGCCGGGCACCCGGTCGCCGGGCGCCGAGCGTGGCGCCTCGTCGCCGACCTCGATGGAGAACTGTTTCTCCTCCTCGATCAGCAACACCTTCACCGGCGCGGTGATACCGCCCGTCTGGTGCAGTCCGACGGCGCGGGTGCAGGCCTCGCCCACGGCGAGCCTGACCTCGTCGAGGACGGCCTCGTCCACCCCGGCCCTGCGCGCAACCGCTGCCGCCACCAGTCGGGCGGTCCTGACGTGCTCGGGCAGCGCGCTGAAGCGGAGTTCAACGGTGGCCATACGTCCCCCTCGGAACTACGGGCGTGCTGTCGGGGGGCCGGGCCGCCGAGCCCGGTCCCCCTACTTCGTTCAACCAGCCGTGCCGGGCCGCGCGGGCCCGGGACGGGGTGGTCAGTCGGTGGCAGCGACCGCTTCGTCGACCGAGGTGTGGATCGGAAACACCTTGGTCAGACCAGTGATGCGGAAGATCTTCAAAATACGCTCCTGGTTGCAGACCAGGCGGAGCGAGCCCTCATGGGCACGCACCCGCTTCAGGCCGCCGACCAGCACGCCGAGCCCGGTGGAGTCGAGGAAGTCCACGCCCTCCATGTCAACGACGAGGTGGAAATTCCCGTCGTTCACCAGCTCGACCAGCTGCTCGCGCAACTTGGGCGCGGTATATACGTCGATTTCGCCACCGACCTCGACGACCGTACGATCGCCGACGGTACGGGTCGACAGAGACAGGTCCACGGATCCTCCAGCACCTTGCTATCGAGCGGTCGCCCCTCGGGACACCTGGGCAGGAGCCCCCGGGACTGTACGCCAGCCGCGATGGCATTCAATCACTTACCGGCAGGCGTGCACGACGCCTTGGCCCCATTGTCCGTCACGCCGGTGACACACTCGGTGCCGATGGCCAAGAATCACCGATCCGATCGCCCCTTGCCCGAGGCCGCGCCCCGGCTGTCTCCGGGCGCGCTCCTGGACCGGCTCGCCCCGGGACCGAGCCGGGCATCGCGCATCACTCATACGGAGCACTTGCCCCCGCGTGAGGGTCGCCATGCCGTCTGGCCGGACCGGATTCGTCCCGAGGTCATCGCGGCCGTGCAGGCCCGCGGCATCGAACACCCCTGGGCCCACCAGGCCCGGGTCGCCGAGCACGCGCTGGACGGCGACTCGGTGGTCGTCGCCACGGGCACCGCGTCCGGCAAGTCGCTGGCGTACCTGGTACCCGTCCTCACGGCCCTCCTGGACGGCTCAGAGGCTCCCAACGGCCGCGGGGCGACCACCCTCTACCTGGCCCCCACCAAGGCCCTGGCGGCCGATCAGTGCCGCTCCGTGAAGGAACTTTCACAACCTCTGGGCAACTCCGTGCGGCCGGCGGTGTACGACGGCGACACCCCGTTCGAGGAACGGGAGTGGATCCGCCAGTACGCCAACTACGTCCTGACCAACCCGGACATGCTGCACCGGGGCATCCTGCCGTCCCACGCCCGGTGGTCCTCCTTCCTGAAGTCCCTGAAGTACGTCGTCATCGACGAGTGCCACACCTATCGCGGCGTGTTCGGCTCCCACGTCGCCCAGGTGCTGCGCCGCCTGCGCAGGCTGTGCGCCCGCTACGGCGCCTCCCCCGTCTTCCTGCTGGCCTCCGCGACGGCCGCGGAGCCCTCGGTGGCCGCGGGCCGCCTCACCGGCCTCCCGGTGGTCGAGGTCGCCGACGACGCCTCACCCCGCGGTGAACTGGTGTTCGCCCTCTGGGAGCCCCCGCTCACCGAGATGGTGGGCGAGAAGGGCGCACCCGTCCGGCGTACCGCCACCGCCGAGACCGCCGACCTGCTGACCGACCTCGCCGTCCAGGGCGTACGCACCGTCGCCTTCGTCCGCTCCCGGCGCGGCGCCGAGCTGATCTCGGTGATCGCCCAGGAACGCCTCGCCGAGGTCGACCGCTCGCTCGCCCGGCGTGTCGCGGCCTACCGCGGCGGCTATCTCCCCGAGGAACGCCGCGCCCTGGAGCAAGCCCTGCACTCCGGCGAACTCCTCGGCCTCGCCGCGACCACCGCCCTGGAGCTCGGCATCGACGTCTCCGGCCTCGACGCCGTCCTGATCGCCGGCTACCCGGGCACGCGCGCGTCCCTGTGGCAGCAGGCCGGCCGGGCGGGCCGGGCCGGACAGGGCGCGCTGGCGGTGCTGATCGCCCGGGACGACCCGCTGGACACCTTCCTGGTCCACCACCCCGAGGCACTCTTCGACCGCCCCGTGGAGTCGACGGTCCTCGACCCCGACAACCCCTACGTGCTCGCCCCGCACCTGTGCGCTGCCGCCGCCGAACTCCCGCTGACCGACGAGGACCTGACCCTGTTCGGCCCCGAGACCGAGAGCCTGCTGCCGCAACTGGAAGCCGCGAAGCTGCTGCGGCGCCGGACCAAGGCCTGGCACTGGACCCGCCGGGAACGGGCCGCCGACCTCACGGACATCCGCGGCGGGGCCGGCCGGCCGGTCCAGGTCGTCGAGGCCGGGACGGGCCGACTGCTCGGCACGGTCGACGCGGGCGCCTCCCACACCACCGTCCACGAGGGCGCCGTCCACCTCCACCAGGGCCGCACGTATCTTGTGCGCTCCCTGGACCTGGAGGACTCCGTCGCCCTCGTCGAGCAGGCCGACCCGCCGTACTCGACGGTCGCCCGCGACACGACGTCGATCTCCGTCCTGGAGACGGACGTCGAAATCCCGTGGGGCCAGGGCCGGTTGTGCTACGGATCCGTCGAAGTCACCAACCAGGTCGTCTCCTTCCTGCGTCGACGTGTCATCACCGGTGAAGTCCTGGGCGAGTCGAAGCTCGACCTCCCTCCTCGTACGCTGCGCACGCGTGCCGTGTGGTGGACGGTCACCGAGGACCAGCTGGACGCCGCCCGGATCAACCCCGAGATCCTCGGCGGGGCCCTGCACGCCGCCGAACACGCCTCGATCGGCATGCTGCCCCTCTTCGCGACCTGCGACCGCTGGGACATCGGCGGCGTGTCGGTCCCGCTGCACCCCGACACGCTGCTCCCGACGGTCTTCGTCTACGACGGCCATCCCGGCGGCGCGGGCTTCGCGGAGCGCGCCTTCCACACGGCCCGCTCCTGGCTCACCGCCACCCGGCAGGCCATCGCCTCCTGCGAGTGCGACGCCGGCTGCCCGTCCTGCATCCAGTCCCCCAAGTGCGGCAACGGCAACGACCCGCTGCACAAGAGGGGCGCGGTACGCCTGCTCACGGAACTCCTCCGGGAGGCCCCTGAGGGGAAGCCTGAGGAGAAGCCTGAGGAACAAGGGGTTCCCGAGGAGGAAATGCCTGAGGGTCAGAGGGAAGGGGCGGGGGAGACCCCGGAGACGGAGGAGACCCCAGAGGCGGGGGAGACCCCGGAGGCGGGTGGGGCACCGCGTTCGCCGGCCCCGCCCGCGCCCTGACCTCGGCTGCGAACAGCCCCCTCCCCGAAGCCGCCGTCACATCCGAGATCTCGCCCACGACGGCGCACCGCACCAGACGCGCGCCCTGCGCCCGAGCCACCCGGTCCGCCCGCGCGCAGGCCCCCTCGCGGCCGTCGGACCAGCGGTCGGCCGCTGCGAGCGCCGCGAGATCGGCGCCGCCCGCGGCACGGTGCCGGACCGCCACGGCCTGCCCGAGGGCGAGCACGACCCCGAACACCACACACAGCACGGCGATCGCACCGAGGCTCCAGACGCTCGCGGAGCCGCGATCGGCTTCCCCGCGACGCACGCGCCCTGCGACCCCGAAGAGACGCGCCCTCATGGCCCTGCCTCCCCGCCCGCCGTCACCACGGCCTCCTCCGCCGCGGCAACGGCTTCCTCCCGGACCTCGAAGGGCAGCCCGCGCAGCACGGGCGGCTTCGCGACGACGACCACACGGACCTGATCTCCCTCCCGGCTGACCGTCACCTCCGCCCCGCGCGGGGCCGTCGCACGGGTCACCTGGAGGACCGCGTCGGCCGGATCCTGCCGGGCGGCCGCCCGGGCGCCGGTCCTGGCCGCGTCCACGCACTGGATCTGCGCCGCCATGACGAGCAGCCCCCAGACCAGTGCCATCGCGAACGCCACCAGCACCGGCAGCACGACGGCCGACTCCGCCGTCACGAACCCCCGATCCCCGCCGCACACCGACCGGCGCGCGCACTGAGACTCACGCCCGCGTTCACGCCCCCGCACTGAGCGCCCGATTCACGAGTGCCTGAAGTTGAGCGCCGACCACGTCGCTCGTCACCACCTGGTGGAGGAGTACGGCGAAGCCGACCGCCGCCACAATCCCCATCGCGTACTCGGACGTCACCATCCCCGCGTCCCTCCGCGCCGCACGCGCCCTGCACATCACCGCGCGCAGCCGCGCCCCTACCGATTTGCACATTTCAACCCCCGTGTGATTCAGACCTGTTGGCCCTGTTTTGACTGTTCTGGTCCTACGAGCTCTGCGAGCACTTCGAGCTCTGCGAGCACTTCTGGTTCTGTTGGCACTTCTGGTTCTGTTGGTTCTGTTGGTTCTGTTGGTACTTCTGATCTTCTGGTCTTCTGATTGCTGGTTCTGCCGGTCACTCACCGTTCGCGCTCCTGCTCCCGCCCCCGCTCCCAGGGCGGGCGCGCTCATCGCTTCCTCATCGCCCACCCCCTCCCAGCACCCCGCCCGCGAGCCCGATGACGATCGGCAGCACGCCGACCGCGATGAAAGCGGGCAGGAAGCACAGCCCCACCGGCGCGGTGACCATGACGGCCGCCCGCCGAGCCCGAGCGGTCGCGGCACGCGTCCACTGGGCACGGGTGTCGGCGGCGAGCCGGGCGACCGGTCCGGCCGCCGGCAGCCCCGAGACGTCGGCCCGCTCCAACAACCGGGCCAGGGCAGCCGCACCCGGCATCGACGCCAACCTCCGCCACGCGGTTTCCGGTTCGCCACCCAGGCGCACCTCGGCGGCACCACGCGCCAGCCCTTCTCCGACGGGACCCCCGAGCGCCTCGCCCACGGCCTGCGCCGCGATCACCGGTCCGGCGCCGGCCGCGATGCACGCGGCCAGCAGGTCGGCGGCCAGTGGGAGTTGCCGTGCGGCGAGCCTGGCGTCGGCCTCGCTCAGCGCACCCGCACCCGCACCCGCACGCTGCCGACGTCGCCACCGCCCCAGTCCCACCGCCCCGACCAGCCCCAGTACGAGACCGGTGACGCCACCGACCACCACCCATCCGGCGCCCGCCACCAACACCTCGGGAAGCCACCGCCGTACGGCATCCCGCGCACCGGAGCGCCGGACGTCCGGCTCCGTCCTCGTGGTCAGCAGTTCGGCCAGACGCCGTCGTGCCCTGCGTTTGCGTCGCGCGGTCTCCAGCGACCGCATCAGCCACCAGAGGATCACCAGGATCCCCACGGTCGCCCCCAGCCTGTGGACAACTTCCTCACTCATGCCGCCTCCGTCCATGTCACCCACCCCTCCGCGCCGCCGCCACGCCGTCCACGTCATCCGCCCTGTCGCCGTTCGCTGTCGGTGTCACCCCCTTCACGTCGTCTCCGCGTCGCGCACGATCCGCAGGGCCCACCACATCCCCACGCCCTCCAGCACGCCGCCGACGAGCAGACAGCCCAGCCCCGCTCCGGTGTGCAGCAGGACGTGCAGCGGGTCGGCGCCGAGCCCCGCGCCCAGCAGGAGGCCGAGGCACGGCAGGCCGGCGAGCATCACCACCGTGGCGCGAGGGCCCGCCAACTGGGCTCGCAGATCGGCCCGTTGGTCCCGTTCCGCACGCAACGCCTCTTCGAGGCGGTCGAGTCCGGCCGCGAGACCCGCGCCCTGGTCCACGGCGACCCGCCAACACGCCGCGAGTCCCAGCAGACCGTCGGCCCCCGGCTGCCGTGCGGCGATCGCGAGAGCCTTGGGCACGTCCCCGCCGAACCGCGCCGCCGCCAACACCGCGGGCTGTGCCTCGCCGAGCCCTCCGGAGTCCCGCGCGGCCCGCTGCAACGCCTCCCCGGGCTGCCGACCGGAGAGCACCTCCCCGGCGAGGGCCGCGCAGAGCGCGATCACCGCGTCCCCCCTGCGCTCCCCCGTCCGCCTGGCGTCGGCGGCCCGCCGCGCCTTGCGCAGCAGGGGCACCCCGGCCGCCCCCGCGACGACCGGCAGCACCGAGCCGCCCAGCAGCGCCAGGACCAGCCCGGCGACCGGCACCCACCACTCGGGCTTCCACCGTGCCCGGAGCTTCCGTGCCTCCTCGGCCAGCTGCCACAACGGCGGGGGCCCGCAGTCGACGACCCCGCCCCCGGCGAGCAGCAACTGCGCCCGCCTGGCGCCTGAGTACGGTCCGCCCAGCAGCCAGGCCGCCGCCCCGGCACAGGCCACGGCCGCAGCCATCGGCACCTCAGCCATGACACCCACCCACCCTTTCGTCCCCGCTGTCCCCTTCGGTTCCTTCGGTTCCTTCGGTTCCTTCGGACCCATCGCCGCGCAGCAGCTCCCGCAGCCGCTCCCATCCCCGTTCGTGGGCGAACGCGTCCGCCCGCCAGCGCAGCGCCGGCACGGTCCGCACCAGCCCGGTCGGGTCCCGCTCCAGCACGTGGACCTCGGCGATCCGCCGCCGCCCGGCCGGGTCGCGTACGAGGTGCAGGACGACCGACAGGGCTGCCGCCAACTGGCTGTGCAGCGCGGCCCGGTCGAGGCCGGCCGCCGTGCCGAGCGCCTCCAGCCGGGCAGGGACGTCGGATGCGGCGTTGGCGTGGACCGTGCCGCAGCCGCCCTCGTGGCCCGTGTTGAGGGCGGCCAGCAGGTCGACGACCTCCCGCCCTCGCACCTCGCCCACGACGAGTCGGTCCGGCCGCATCCGCAGGGCCTGTCGCACCAGGTCCTCGAGCGTCACGAGCCCCGCACCCTCCTGGTTGGCGGGTCTGGTCTCCAGCCGCACCACGTGCGGGTGATCCGGTCGCAGCTCCGCCGAGTCCTCCGCGAGCACGACCCGTTCCCCCGGCCCGACCAGGCCCAGCAGTGCGCTCAGCAGAGTCGTCTTGCCCGTGCCGGTACCGCCGCTGACCAGGAAGGACAGTCGCGCCTCCAGCAGGGCCCGCAGCACCCGGTCGCCGCCCGGCGGAACCGTGCCCGCGGCCACCAGTTCGTCGAGCGTGAACGCGCGGGGCCGTACGACGCGCAGCGACAGGCAGGTGCAGCCGACGGCGACCGGGGGCAGCACCGCGTGCAGTCGCGTTCCGTCGGGCAGCCGGGCATCGACCCAGGGCCGGGCGTCGTCCAGGCGTCGTCCGGCCACCGCGGCCAGGCGCTGGGCGAGCCGCCGTACCGCCGCCGGGTCCGGAAAGGAGACGTCGGTCAGCTCCAGGCCGCCGCCCCGGTCGACCCAGACCCGGTCCGGCGCCGACACCAGCACGTCGGTCACCCACGGGTCGGTGAGCAGGGGCTCCAGGGGGCCGCTGCCGATCAGCTCGGACCGGAGGTGCTCGGCAGCGCCGAGGACCTCCGCGTCCCCGAGGACCCGCCCCTGTTCGCGCAGGGCCTGCGCCACGCGCGCGGGCGTCGGTTCGGCCCCGCTGTCGGCGAGCCACTGTCGTACGCCGTCGAGCAACGCCCCGCTCCCTCGCGCCCGTTCGAGCCCGGGCGGCGTGCTCATGAGCCACCCGCCTCGGTCAACGCGCGCTCCCAGAACCCCTTGCAGAAGCGGGCGAGGGGCCCGCGCGCGGTCGCGCCCGGCGGTGCCTTGCCGCCGTCCGGGCGCAGCAGCCCCGACTCGACGGGCACCTCGCCGGCCAGTGGCAGCCCGAGCAGCCTGGCCACCTCGCTGTCGTCGAGGCCGGGCGCGTAGGGGCCGCGTACCGCCACGCGCAGGTCGCGCAGCACCATGCCGACGGCGGAGGCCACGCGGCCGCCCGCCGCGACGGCACGCAGTTCGGCGGGGACCACGAGGAGCCCGAGGTCGAGTTGGGCGAGGATCTCGGCGACTCCGTCGTCGATGCGGCGCGGAAGGTCGACGACGACCGTGCCGCCTCGGCGCCGGGCCGCCGCGAGCACCGCGCGTACGGCCTGGGGCGCGATGGCGACGCAGTCGCCCCGGTCCCAGCTCAGCACCCGCAGCGCGTGCAGTCTGGGCAGCGACTCCTCCAGGGCGCCGCCGCCGACCCGGCCGCGCGAGGCGGCGAACGCGGGCCAGCGCAGGCCCTCCGTGCTCTCGCCGCCGAGGAGGACGTCGAGGCCGCCGCCCAGTGGATCGGCGTCCACGAGGAGGGTGCGCAGTCCTTCGCGCGCGGAGGTGACGGCGAGGGCGCACGCGAGCGTGGACGCTCCGGCACCGCCCCGGCCGCCGATCACGCCGACGGTGAGTGCGGGCCGTCCGACGCCTTCCGCGACGTCGGCGATGCGGTCGACCAGCCACTGTTCGCCGTCCGGCAGCATCAGGACATGGTCGGCGCCGATCTCCACGGCTCGCTGCCACACCCCGGAGTCGTCCTGGTCTCGTCCGACGAGGACCACTCCGCGGCGGCGGGCGGCCCCGCGCACCCGGCGTGCCGCGTCGTCACCGACCAGGACGAGTGGCGCGGACTCCCAGCTGCCCCGGCGCTCCGGGACCGAGTGATGCACCTCCGGGGTGGCCCCGGCGGCGGCGCACAGGCGCAGCAGGTCGTCGAGGAGTGCCGCGTCCTCCGTGACGATCAGTGGTTTTCCCGGCCGCCCTCGGGTGGTGGGCGGCGGGTCGTGCGTGACTGCTCCGGTCATGATGTCCATCCCCCTTCGCCGCGGGTCGCACAGTCTCTGCGGCCTCGCGATTCCCAAACGTGTGAAGAACCGGCATCCGGCTCCCATATGAACGGCCGACGGAAACCGGCCGTGGACGCCCGGCAAACGGAACCGGTCATGTGAAGTCGGCCCGAGCGGACGCGTTGGAATCACGGTGCGGCGAACCCGGAAATCGTGTGGATCTTGGTGGAAAACTGTGGACGAGTGGGTGGTTGTGAATATCGCCGTCACCCATACCGGTGACCGCCGCACCACCCGTGTGCGACTTCCGCAGAGCAGTCCGACGGCTACACGTCGACTACGGACGGTGACAGGGGGCGGACATGCGAAAGAGGCGGCCGCAGCCGCCTCGATGCGGCGTCACTGCCGCGTACAGAACAGAAAAACCCACCCGGACATGCGACGACCCCCGCCGGGGGGGAGAGCGGGGGTCGTCTCCACGGCCGACTCGGGGGGGGGAGGAGCCGGACCGCGTTAGCACGGTCGCGAACGATCCGTGACTTCCATGGTGTACCCGAGAGCCCCCTCAGGCAAACCCACGCGCCCACCTTACGCCGAATGGGCTGCCCCTATGCTCTTGGTTGTGGAAAACCACTCCTTGCCCCGCACAGCGGCCTTCTTTGACCTGGACAAGACGGTCATTGCGAAGTCGAGCACGCTCACCTTCAGCAAGTCCTTCTACCAAGGCGGGCTGATCAACCGCAGGGCGGCCTTGCGGACCGCGTATGCCCAGTTCGTCTTCCTCGTCGGCGGTATGGACCACGACCAGATGGAGCGGACCCGCGAGTACCTGTCCGCCCTCGTGCGCGGCTGGAACGTCCAACAGGTGAAGGAGATCGTGGCGGAGACCCTGCACGACCTGATCGACCCGCTGATCTACGACGAGGCGGCCTCCCTGATCGAGGAGCACCACACCGCCGGCCGGGACGTCGTCATCGTGTCCACGTCGGGCGCCGAGGTCGTCGAGCCGATCGGTGAGCTGCTCGGCGCGGACCGCGTGGTCGCCACGCGCATGGTCGTGGGCGAGGACGGCTGCTTCACCGGCGAGGTGGAGTACTACGCCTACGGCCCGACGAAGGCGGAGGCGATCAAGGAACTGGCCGAGTCCGAGGGGTACGACCTCTCGCGCTGCTACGCCTACAGCGACTCCGCGACCGACCTGCCGATGCTCCAGGCGGTGGGGCATCCGCACGCGGTGAACCCGGACCGGGCGCTGCGCCGCGAGGCCGTCGCGCGCGGGTGGCCGATTCTCGACTTCCACCGCCCGGTGCGTCTGAAGCAGCGGATTCCCACGTTCTCCGTACCGCCCCGCCCGGCGCTCGTCGCGGCCGCGGCCATAGGAGCGGCGGCGGCCACCGCGGGCCTCGTCTGGTACGCGAGTCGCCGCCGCGCGGCGACCGCCTGAGCGACCACCGCCCTTTTCAAACCCATTTGGGACCAAAAGCAAAGAACTGATGCCAGGACTTCCGCTTGCTGCTGACCTGGAGTACAAAGGACTTAACGGCCCGCGAGACCAAGGACATCCGAGAGGATCACCTTAATAACGCATTTGGCCCCACGGACCGCGCATGAACACTGGGCACCCACGCGACGTCGACCCGTCGATTACGGGCCAGCCGCACCAGGTGACGGGCGAAGTTCCCGGCCTGATGGGCAATATATCGAGGACGCTTGGTAACCGGGTGAACATGCCAGCGGCGGTACGAGAACTCGTACCGCCGCAACCCTTTGCAGGGCCCCCGCGCGGGGGCCTTTTTCATGTCCGGGCCCTCACTGAGCCCGCCAGGGGCGTTGCAAAGTCCTGTGCTCTTGTGGTCGCGCTGGTCAGGCGATGCCCAACAGGTCGAGCGGGCGAGTGAAGGGCTCGTAGGAGGCGTGCCGGATGCCGGCCGCGATGTTGCGGTGTCCGGCGCCGCGGAGCGCGTTGATCGCCAGGTTGCGCAGGGTCGACATGTTCTCGGGACCGTGACCGGTGTGGATCTTCGAGGCATCCTCGGCGAAGGCGGTGTCACGGACGAAGTGGAGCCGGTTCTCGATGGTCCACTGCGACCTGGCCAGTCGGCCCAGGCGCTGGGGCGATGCCTGATGCGAGGTCAGGTCCGTGATCGCGTAGACGGTCCGGCGGCTGACGGTACCGGTCGTGAGTGCGGTGGCGCAGGATGCGTACAGCCTGGTCAGCGTAGGGGAAGTCCAGGCCGAGATCGGTCACGGTGAGGGCCCTGGTCACCCTGATCTCCCGGCGGCCGTGGCCGATCTCACGGTCGTGGCGGCGTGCGGTGACGTCCTTCCACGGCAGCGACCGTAGCCGGCGGTGGAGTTCGGGCTGGTTGGCCTTGACCACCAGCAGGTAATGGGCCTTCTTCTCCTCGACCAGGAAGCGCGCGTGGGCGCGCTGGGTGTGCAGGGCGTCGGCGGTGACGGTAACCCCGGTCAGGTCGAAGGGCGCCAGTAGCACGGCGAAGCAGGTGATTTCGTTGGTCTTGTCGGGGACCCGTAGCTGGGTGACGGTACGGCCGTCGCCGGTCATCGCGGCCAGCAGGTGGGCGGCGGGCGGTTGTTGTGCCGGGAGCCGCGGGCGGCCTTGCCGTCGACGGCCACCGAGTCCGATCCCGCTGGATCGGCGCCGGTCAGGTCGGCCAGGCCGCCGGGGCAGACCAGGCCGATAACCCGCCGGATCGTGGCGGCACTCGGAGCCACGCGCACCCTCAACACCCTCACTACCCGAGCGCCCAGGCGGGACAGAGTGTGCTGCGGAGCGTTCGCGGACCACTGGCCGATGGCCGCATACGAGCGCGCGCCGGCGACCACCGCCGAGGCGGCAACCAGCAGCACCGCCACGAACGGGTGACGCACCCCTCGACGCCGACGCGGATCCGGCAGCACCCGCAACCGCTCCACCGGCGACAATCCCGCCACGCCTTCCACAGCGGGCGACTTGATCAGGCAGACGGTGGCAGACTGGCGACACATCGAAGCTCCTGTGGTGCGAGGCGACTTGGGAAGGTCACCCCGTTCAACCGGAGCTTCGATGCGTTCGTGACGGCCCGGCCCGTACTCCTCGCACCGCCGCGACCTGCGGACTCACACGATCACTGAGACTTTGCCATGCACCTGCCAGCGCAAGGCCGACGAGCTCGACCGCGGCCTGGACGCCGAGCTCACCGCCATGGACCCGTTGTGGTGCCTGGACCCCGACTAGAACCGCTCCTACCGCCGGATGCTCGGCTACCTCGCCGCCGCCGGCGGCACCGTCACCGGCCCGGTCAACCGCACCGGCCTGGGCGACGACCAGTCCTTCCGGCCCGGCGCGTGGCTGCGCAAGCAGGCGAAGGCCCGCACCGAAGGGAAGCTGACCGAGCAGCAGACCGCGCTCCTGGACGCACTTCACGCTGCCGAGGCCGCCGCCGGCTGACAGCGCCGGTCCGGGGCGGGATCTGCCGTCACGGCGAGGTGGGGCGCACTGTGGCGTCAGGACGTGATGTCCACCAGGACCTTGCCGACTGTGCCGCTCTCCACTGCGCGGTGCGCGTCGGCGGTGCGGTGGAGCGGAAAGCGGGTCAGCGGCAGGCCGTGTTCCTCGCCGACCGGCAGGGCGCCGTCGCGGACCGCGGCGGCGATGTCCTCGGCGGCCGCGGCGCGCGCCTGCGGACCGGCCGTGTAGAGCACCAGGAACTGGAGGCGCGTGTTGAGCACCATGTTGTGCCGCACGTCCAGTTCGACCGGCTTGCCGCCGTCGTTGGCGTAGGTCGCGATCGTGCCGCGCGCCCGCAGCACGGCCAGGTCCAGTGCGATGTTCGCGCCGAGCGCCACTTCGGCGACGATGTCGACGCCGTCCGGGGCGATCCTGCGGATCTCGGCGGCCGGATCCCCCTCTCGATAGTTGACCACGTGGTGGGCGCCGGCGGCGGTGGCCAGTCCGGCCTTCTCCGGGCCGCTGACCGTGCTGATCACGGTCGCTCCGGCCCAGCGGGCGAGCTGGATCACGGCGTGCCCGACCGCCCCGGCCCCGCCTGCGGCGAGCACGACCGCGCCGTCCAGCGCCCCCGGCCGCAGGCGGCGCGGGCCGTCCTCGGCGACGGTGAGCGCGCGGTGCGCGGTCAGCGCGGGGACGCCGAGTGCGGCGCCGACGTCGAAGCCGGCCTCGTCGGGCAGCGGCACGGCCCGCTCGGCCGGCACGACAGTGAACTCGGCGGCGGTGCCGGTGGGCCGCCCGGCGGCAGCCATGAACAGCCAGACCCGCTGGCCGACCCGGCTCCGCTCGACCCCCGCACCGACGGCGTCGATCACGCCGGCGCCGTCCAGGTGCGGGGTGACCTCGGAGAACTGCTTGGTATGGGCGGGGCCGGAGCGGGCCTGCCAGTCGGTCGGGTTGATCCCGGACACCGCTACCCGGACGCGGACCTCGCCGGGGCCGGGCACGGGCAGGTCGCGGTCGACGAGCCGAAGAACGTCGGGGCCGCCGTTGTCGCGGTAGACGATGGCTTTCATGATTCCGTCCTGATCGGGGCTGGTCAGCCGATGGGGACTTCGGCGGAGCGGGACTCAATGGCGTCGAGGGTGGCCAGGGTGGCGGCGTCGAGAGTGATCCCGCCGGCGGCCGTGTTGGCCTCGAGGTGAGCGGGGTTGGCGGTGCCGGGGATGAGCAGCACGTTGGGAGCGCGGTGCAGTAGCCAGGCGAGGCCGATCTGGGAGGGTGTGACGCCCAGGGATTCGGCCACGGCGTGCACCGTCGGCTCGTCGGTCGCCTTGGGCAGGCCCGGGAAGGACCCGCCGAGTGGGAAGAACGGCACCCAGGCGATGCTCTCGGCCGCGCACAGCCGCAGCAGGTCCTCGTCGTCGCGCGAGACGAGGCTGTACGCGTTCTGCACGCAGGCGATGCCCGCCGGCAGGGCGCGGCGAAGGCCGTCGAGGGTGACGCAGCTCAGACCGATCGCGCCGATCTTGCCCTCGTCGCGCAGGGCGGTCATCACTTCGAGCTGGTCGTCGAGGTCGACCACCTGGTCGCCGTCGGGGCGCAGGCCGGGGCCGGAGTCGAGCCGGCGGAGGTTGACCACCGGGAGCCGGTCGACGCCCAGGCTGCGCAGGTTGTCCTCGACGCTGGCGCGCAGCTGTTCGGGGCGCTGCGCGAGACGCAGTGGCAGAGGCCCGCCCGGGTCGGGGTCGGCCCCTACCTTTGTGACGACAAGGACGCCGTCCTCGGGGCGCAGCGCCTCGCGGATGGCCTGGTTCGCGAACCCGAAGCCGTAGAACTGGGCGGTGTCCACGTGGTCGACGCCCAGCTCGACCGCGCGGCGCAGCAGGGCGACGGCCTCGCCGCGGCTGTGGTGCAGGCGTTCGAGTTGCAGGGCGCCGTAGCCGACCCGGAAAACGGTGTGGCCTGCGAACGGAGCGGTCAGGGTGGTCATGGCGCGGTCTCCTCGGCCGGTGACTGCAGGGCGGTATACAGCAGTTGCGCCAGGTAGAGGCTCTGCACGCGGTGGGCGATCGGGGTGGCGCGCTCCTGGGCCTCGGCCGACTCGAGGTGTTCGACCTTGACCAGCCAGGCGGTGACGCTGTCGTGCACCATCACGCGCATCCGGTCGATCGTGTCGACGACGATGGCGTGGATGGCCGGGTTGTTGGTCGCCTCGCCCCAGGTCTGCACGCCGACCCGGGCTTTGACCGGGTCGATGCCGGCGATCAGGCGGGCGAGCAGTTCGTCGGGGTCGGGCGGGGTGTCGCTCCCGGCGTACTCGCCGAGGGCCTCCGCGCGCTTGGCGAGCACCGCGTGGGCGGAGGCCTGAACCAGCTCGGCCTTGTTGCGGTAGTGGGCGTAGATCGAGCCCGTCGACAGGCCGGACTCGGCCGTGATGTCGGCGATCGAGGTCCGCTCCAGGCCGTTGCGGCTGAAGCAGCGTACGGCGGCCTCGGTGATCTGGGCGCGCCGGAGTTCCTTGCGTGCGTCGGTGAGTCGAGGCACCACAACTCCTACAAAAAGAATCTCTGTTCTGCTTGCGAGGCCCTCACTATACAGAACCACGGTTCTTTTTGCCGTGCAGGCGGACGTTGGCGGGGATCACGTTTCGGAAAAGACCTGCGGCCCGGCCCGGGCGTGCAGGAGGCGTGAGATCAGTCAGAACAGCGCTGCACGAACCGGACGAGGAACGCCTCGTCCGGTTGGGAAGGTCACCCCGTTCAACCGGAGCTTCGATGCGTTCGCGACGGCCCGGCCCGTACCACTGGCACCGCCGCGACCTGCGAACTCACGCGATCACCGGGACTTTGAAATGCCCCTGCTGAGCCCGCTCCCCCCACAGCGCCCGCGTGCGTGGGCGTTACGCCGCCCCGCGCTGCAACGCCTCGCACACCGCCGTCGACTCGCGGGCACCCAGTTCGACGGCCTTGCCGCAATGGGCGATCCAGGCCGCCATGCCGTCCGGGGTACCGGACGCGTACCTCTCGAGGGCCGCCAGATAGGCCGCGCGGCCCAGCTCGGCGTGCCCCGTCTCGGCCGGGCAGACCGACTTGGGGTCGAGGCCGCTGCCGATGAGGACGATGCGCTGGGCGGCCCGCGCGACCAGCCCGTTGTGGGAGGTGAAGGGGCGCAGGGCCAGAAGCTCGCCGTGGACGACGGCGGCCGTCACCAGAGCGGGCGCGGACCCGCCGGCGATGATCAGCTGGGACAGACCCTCCAGGCGGCCGGCCAGTTCGTCGGCACCCGGCAGCGGCAGCTCGACCAGGGGTTCGTCGACCGCCTCGCCGGACTGCCGCGGACGTCCGACCTCATCGCCGTCGCTCGCCGCGGCCACCAGGTGCAGGCGCGCCAGCACCCGCAGCGGCGACTGGCGCCAGATGGACAGCAACTGGCCCGCCTCGGCGGTCAGCCGCAGAGCGGCGCCCACGATCCGCGCCTCGTCGTCGACACCGAAGTCGCTGCGCCGACGCACCTCTTCCAGCGCCCAGTCCGCCCCGGACAGCGCCGCGGAGCCGCGGGCGCCGCGCAGGGCCGCCTCGGCGGTGATCTCGGTGCTGCGGCGACGCATGACCCGGTGCCCGTAGACCCGGTCCACGGCCTTGCGCACGGACTCCACGGACTCGGCCACACCGGGCAACGAGCCCAGGGCCGCAAGCGGATCGGCGGACGCGCCTGTCGTACTCATGAGTACGACCCTACGCAACCGATGCCCGCGCCCCACGAAGGAGTGGTCTTCTTCACGGACATCTGTCATATACAGACATGTCGACACTGCGCTTGCTGAACATGAAAATTGCTTTCGTCGGGAAGGGTGGCAGCGGCAAGACCACCCTGTCCTCCCTGTTCGTCCGCCACCTCGCCGCCGACGGCGCGCCCGTGATCGCGGTCGACGCGGACATCAACCAGCATCTGGGACCCGCACTCGGCCTCGACGAGGCGCAGGCCGCCGAACTGCCCGCGATGGGCGACCGGCTGCCGCTGATCAAGAACTACCTGCGGGGTTCCAACCCCCGCATCGCCTCCACCGAGACGATGATCAAGACGACGCCGCCCGGTGAGGGCTCCCGGCTGCTGCGGGTGCGCGGGACCAACCCGGTGTACGAAGCCTGCGCCCGGCCGGTGGAACTCGACGGCGGCGCCGTCCGTTTGATGGTCACGGGCCCCTTCACGGACGCCGACCTGGGGGTCTCCTGCTACCACTCCAAGACGGGAGCGGTGGAGCTCTGCCTGAACCACCTGGTGGACGGGCCGGACGAGTACGTCGTGGTCGACATGACGGCCGGCTCGGACTCCTTCGCCTCCGGCATGTTCACCCGTTTCGACATCACGTTCCTCGTCGCCGAGCCGACCCGGAAGGGGGTCTCCGTCTATCGCCAGTACAAGGAGTACGCCCATGACTTCGGCGTCGAGCTGAAGGTCGTCGGCAACAAGGTGCAGGGCCAGGACGACGTCGACTTCCTCCGCGCCGAGGTCGGGGACGACCTGCTGGTGACGGTCGGGCACTCGGACTGGGTGCGCGCCATGGAGAAGGGCCGACCGCCCCGGTTCGAGCTCCTGGAGGACACCGACCGCCACGCCCTGCGTCTGCTGCGGACGACCGTCGACTCGGCGTACGACAGGCGCGACTGGGGGCGCTACACCCAGCAGATGGTGCACTTCCATCTGCTGAACGCCAAGGCCTGGGGCGACGAGCGCACCGGGGCCGACCTGGCCGCGCAGGTCGACCCCCACTTCGTCCTCGCGGAGAGCATCCTCGAAGAAGGCGCCCTCGGGGAGAGCGTCACAGCCTCCGTTACCGCCTGACCGCCGGCGCGCCGGGCACACCCTTCGGGGCCGGGGCGGGGCCGCCGGAGAGGAAAGACGCCCAGCCCTGCTTGGGGGCCCCGCCGACCTCCAGGGTGCGCAGCTTGGCCAGGGTCTTCGGGTCCTGGGCGTCCAGCCAGTCCGCCAACTGCCGGAAGGACACGCAGCGCACGTCGGGCTTGTTGCAGACGGTCTCGACGACCTCCTCGACGGCGCGCATGTAGATGCCGCCGTTCCAGGACTCGAAGTGGTTGCCGATGATCAGCGGTGCGCGGTTGCCGTCATAGGCCCGGCCGAAGCCCTTGAGCAGACCGTCCCGCATCTGGTCGCCCCAGAACTCGAACTTGGCGGGGTCGCCCTGGGTCTTGGTGCCGGACTGGTTGACCATGAAGTTGTAGTCCATGGTCAGCTGCTCATAACTGTGGCCGGGGAAGGGCACGAGCTGCATCGACAGGTCCCACAGGCCCTGCTTCTTGCCGGGCCAGACCTGGTTGTTGACGCCGCTGGTGTCGTAGCGGAAACCCAGATCTCGGGCGGCCTTCATGAAGTTGGCCTGCCCCTCGAGGCAGGGGGTCCGGGCGCCGATGAGTTCCTTGTCGTAGTCGAAGGGCAGCGGGGGCGCCTTCTTCAGTCCGGTGTTGGTCTTCCAGGTCTTCACGAACTGCTTGGCCTGGTCGATCTCGTCCTTCCACTCCTCGACCGACCACTCGCCGACGCCGCCGTTCTTCCCGCAGAAGTGGCCGTTGAAGTGGGTGCCGATCTCGTTGCCCTCCAGCCATGCCAGGCGCAGCTGCTTCGCGGTCTCGGCGATGCCCTGCTCGTCGTTGAAGCCGATGTCGGAGCGGCCCGGCGAGTGCTGCGGCGGCTTGTACAGGTCGGCCTTCTCCTTCGGCAGCATGTACACGCCGCTGAGGAAGTACGTCATCTTCGCGTGGTTGGCCTTGGACACCTTGCGGAAGTGGGAGAACAGCTTCTGGCTGTCCTCGCCGGCGCCGTCCCACGAGAAGATCACGAACTGCGGTGGCTTCCGGCCCGGCTTCAGGCGCTCGGGCCGGGGCAGGTGGGGCTGTGCGCCGGTGTACGCGGTGGAGCCGTCTCCAATCAGGCGGACCACGCTCTTGGGCGCCGGGGCCGGCTTCGCCTTCCGCGGGCCTGAAATTCCCGCCTGGGAACCGTCGGCTCCTGTCGCGCAACCGGCCAGCGATGCAGCGACAGCCGCGGCGGCCACTGCGCCGACGGCGATCCTCTGGGTGGCGACCATGTTCCGCCCACCTTCTTCCTTCTCTCGGCCAACGCCGACGAGGGCGTTCTCTGGTGACGCGCCGGGACGAGCCGACGGCGCCGTCAAGGTCGCATGGGACCGAGAAGGAATTAATACGACAAGCCGACAAAAAGACCACTTCACCCTTGAGAATGATTAACTGCCCCATTTGCCACATAAATCCATGCTTGACCTTTACTCTGCATTACGATCTGTTTACCGAGTGTTGATTTCATCCCGCCGCTGCACGCCGTGACCCACGGCCGCGACCGCCCCCGCCCCCGCCGGGGGACCCCTGTTCCGCGACCGCGCTGCCCCGGAGGAGACGGGAAAATGGCCGCCTGCGTCCCCACCCGCACCGCCCGCTCGACGCGCACCGAGCGTGTCCACCGACCCCACAGCCCCCCACCGGCCCCGAACCGCCGCTTCCACATCGCGGGCGCCGACGTGTCCGCCTCGATCGCGGTCTTCCTGATCGCCCTGCCCCTGTCCCTCGGCATCGCCCTCGCCACCGGCGCGCCCCTGCGAGCCGGCCTCGTCGCCGCCGCCGTGGGCGGGATCGTCGCCGGCTGGCTCGGCGGCTCGCCGCTCCAGGTCAGCGGCCCCGCAGCGGGCCTGACCGTCGTCACCGCCGACCTCATCCACCGCTACGGCTGGCGGGCGACCTGCGCCATCACCGTCCTCGCCGGACTCGCCCAACTGGGCCTCGGCTGCCTGCGCGTGGCGCGCAACGCCCTCGCCGTCAGCCCGGCCATCGTGCACGGCATGCTGGCCGGCATCGGCGTCACCATCGCCGTCGCCCAACTGCATGTCGTCCTCGGCGGCAACCCGCAGAGTTCCGTCCTCGACAACCTCCGGGCCCTGCCCGCCCAATTGGCCGGCCTGCGGCCCGCGGCCGTGGCCGTGAGCGCGCTGACCCTGACCCTGCTGCTGCTCTGGCCGCGCATTCCCGGCCGGGTGGGGCGCCTGCTGCACAAGGTGCCCGCCGCGCTCGTCGCCGTCACAGGCGCCACCGCGATCGCCGCGCTGGCCGGCCTCACCGTGCCCAAGGTCGACCTGCCGTCCTGGAGCAGTCACGCGCTGGCCGGGCTGCCCGAGGGCCCGGTGCTCGGGCTCGTCGCCGCGGTCCTCACCACCACGCTGGTGTGCAGCGTGCAGTCGCTGCTGGGCGCCGTCGCCGTGGACAAGCTGATCTCCTCGCGCCCTGCCCTGCTCGGCTCACGCTCCACCCGTGTCGGCCGCTCCGACCTGGACCGCGAGCTGCTGGGTCAGGGCGCGGCCAACATCGTCTCCGGCGCACTCGGCGGACTGCCCGTGGCAGGCGTGGCGGTGCGCAGTTCGGCGAATGTCCAAGCCGGTGCCGTGAGCCGGAACTCCACGATGCTGCACGGCGTTCTGGTAGTAGTCGCCGCGCTGCTGATGGTCCCGATCCTGGATCTCATCCCGCTCGCCTCACTCGCCGCCCTGGTGATGGCCGTCGGCATCCAGATGGTGTCGCTGCACCACATTCGCACGGTGACGCGCCACCGAGAGGTGCTGGTGTACGCCGTCACCACCCTCGGCGTGGTGTTCCTCGGCGTCCTGGAGGGCGTGGTGCTCGGCATCGCCGTGGCCGTCACCGTCGCCCTGCACCGCCTCGCCCGCACCCGCATCACGCACTACGAAACGGAAGGAGTCCATCACGTCCATGTACGAGGCCAGTTGACGTTCCTCGCCGTGCCGCGGCTCAGCCGCATCCTGCATCACGTGCCCCAAGGCACCCATGTCGTGGTCGAGTTGGACGGCTCCTTCATGGACCACGCGGCATACGAGTCCCTCCAGGACTGGCAGCGCACACACCGCGCCCAGGGCGGCTCCGTCGAACTGACCGGCCGCCGCTCCGGAACAGGGCTCGACGACAGAGCCGGCGCCCACGCCGAGGGGGGCGAGTCGACCACCCCCCGAGGCCTCGACGCCACGCGCACCGCAGAGGCCCCGATCGCCGACTGCCGCTGCCGTCCCTGGACGCCCTGGCGCAACCACCAGTGCGAGGTGCCACGGGAAACGACAGCGACCCGTAGGACGACCGGCACGACGGATCCGACCGACACGGCAGACACGGCAGACACGGCAGACACGGCCCACGCTGCGCACACCACCCGCACCGCCGGCACGGCCCGCACAACCCGCACCGCACTGCCGGGAGAGCCGACCCGGAGAAAGGAGAGCACAGGAGCCACGGGGACCACTGAGACCGCTGAGACGGCGGAACTCACCGAGCCTGCGCGGTCCATGGAGCCGAGCGGACATCAACTGATGCGTGGCATCAGCGCGTTCCAGCGCAACACCGCGCCGCTGGTCCGGGGTGAGCTGGCCCGGCTGGCCCGGGAGGGACAGCGGCCCACCCAGCTCTTCCTCACCTGCGCCGACTCACGGCTGGTCACCTCGATGATCACCTCCAGTGGTCCCGGCGACCTGTTCGTGGTGCGCAATGTGGGCAACCTGGTGCCGCCGCCCGGCGAGGAGAGCGGGGACGACTCGGTGGCGGCTGCGATCGAGTACGCGGTCGATGTGCTGGAGGTGCGCTCCATCACGGTGTGCGGGCACTCCGGGTGCGGGGCCATGCAGGCGCTGCTCAACTCCGACCCCGGTGACGACCGGACGCCGCTGAAGCGCTGGCTGCGGCACGGGGTGGCGAGTCTGGAGCGGATGGGCGACGACAGCCGTTCCTTGGCCCGGCTGGCCGGGCGGGCGCCCGCCGATCCGGTCGAGCAGCTCTGCCTGACCAACGTGGTCCAGCAGTTGGAGCATCTGCGGGCCCATGAGCCGGTGGCCCGAGCCCTGCGGGCCGGCGTACTGGAGCTGCACGGGCTGTACTTCCACGTGGGCGAGGCCCAGGCCTATCTCCTCACCGAGGCGGACAGCGGCGAGGACGTCGGTGAAGGCGACGGCGGGGTGTTCGACCACGTGGGAACGGCGGACGTGTCCGCGTGAGTCCGGCGCCGGTGTGCGGCCCGTCCCGGCGGGTTCGCACACCGGCACCGGCACCGGCACCGGCACCCGCATCCCTCTGCCTGCGCGGAGATGTGAAAGGCGTTACACCGGCTGAACTCCGTTCGCCCCGTGTCCGTGGGTACGGATGACCCTCGGGCTCCCAGGCCCGCCCAGCGCCGAATCGCGAACCCCGACAGGTCTAAACCAATTTTCTGTCGGGCCTTGTCATCGGCCCCTTGGGTCTGATGAGCTGTGGCCTGGGACACAACGGACACACCGACGGACACCACCGAACACATCGCCGAACACATGCCGGACACACCACCGGACACGGACACCCTTCGAGAGGGAGATGTCGTGAGCAACGAGAGCCTGGCCAACCTGCTCAAGGAAGAGCGCAGGTTCGCGCCGCCCGCCGACCTGGCGGCCGACGCCAACGTCACGGCGGAGGCGTACGAACAGGCCAAGGCTGACAGGCTCGGCTTCTGGGCGGAGCAGGCCCGCCGACTGGCCTGGGCCAAGGAGCCGACCGAGACGCTGGACTGGTCGAACCCGCCCTTCGCGAAGTGGTTCAAGGACGGCGAACTCAACGTCGCCTACAACTGCGTGGACCGGCATGTGGAGGCCGGGCACGGCGACCGGGTCGCCATCCACTTCGAGGGCGAGCCCGGGGACAGCCGCGCCATCACCTACGCCGAGCTCAAGGACGAGGTGTCGAAGGCTGCCAACGCGCTGCAGGAGCTGGGGGTTCGCAAGGGCGACCGGGTCGCCGTCTACATGCCGATGATCCCCGAGACGGCGGTCGCGATGCTGGCGTGCGCCCGGATCGGCGCCGCGCACTCCGTCGTCTTCGGCGGCTTCTCGGCCGACGCGCTGGCCACCCGGATCCAGGACGCCGACGCGCGGGTCGTCATCACGTCCGACGGCGGCTACCGGCGCGGCAAGCCGTCCGCGCTGAAGCCGGCCGTCGACGACGCGATCGCCAAGGCCGGCAACGTCGAGCATGTGCTCGTCGTGCGGCGCACCGGCCAGGAGGTCGCCTGGGACGACAGCCGTGACGTGTGGTGGCACGAGATCGTCGAGCGGCAGTCCGCCGAGCACGCGCCCGAGGCGTTCGAGGCCGAGCACCCGCTGTTCATCCTCTACACCTCCGGCACCACGGGTAAGCCGAAGGGCATCCTGCACACCTCCGGCGGTTACCTCACGCAGGCCGCGTACACCCACCACGCGGTCTTCGACCTCAAGCCGGAGACCGACGTCTACTGGTGCACGGCCGACGTCGGCTGGGTCACCGGCCACTCGTACATCGTCTACGGGCCGCTGGCCAACGGCGCGACCCAGGTCATGTACGAGGGCACGCCCGACACCCCGCACCAGGGCCGCTTCTGGGAGATCGTCCAGAAGTACGGCGTGACGATCCTGTACACGGCGCCGACCGCGATCCGTACGTTCATGAAGTGGGGCGACGACATCCCCGCGAAGTTCGACCTGTCCTCCCTCCGTGTGCTGGGCTCGGTCGGCGAGCCGATCAACCCCGAGGCGTGGATCTGGTACCGCAAGCACATCGGCGGCGACCGGACCCCGATCGTCGACACCTGGTGGCAGACCGAGACCGGCGCGATGATGATCTCGCCGCTGCCCGGCGTGACCCAGACCAAGCCCGGTTCCGCGCAGACCCCGCTGCCCGGCATCTCCGCGACCGTCGTCGACGACGAGGCGAACGAGGTGCCGAACGGAGGCGGTGGCTACCTGGTCCTGACCGAGCCGTGGCCGTCGATGCTGCGCACCATCTGGGGCGACGACCAGCGGTTCCTCGACACGTACTGGTCGCGCTTCGAGGGCAGGTACTTCGCCGGCGACGGCGCGAAGAAGGACGACGACGGCGACATCTGGCTGCTGGGCCGCGTCGACGACGTCATGCTCGTGTCGGGCCACAACATCTCCACCACGGAGGTCGAATCGGCCCTCGTCTCCCACCCGTCCGTCGCCGAGGCAGCCGTCGTGGGTGCCGCCGACGAGACGACCGGGCAGGCCATCGTGGCCTTCGTCATCCTGCGCGGCACGGCGAACGCCGAGGACGAGAACCTCGTCAACGACCTGCGCAACCACGTCGGCGCGACGCTCGGCCCGATCGCCAAGCCCAAGCGGATCCTGCCGGTGGCCGAGCTGCCGAAGACCCGCTCCGGCAAGATCATGCGCCGCCTGCTGCGGGACGTCGCGGAGAACCGTCAGCTCGGAGACGTCACCACCCTGACCGACTCCACCGTCATGACCCTCATCCAGGCGAAGCTCCCGGCCGCGCCCAGCGAGGACTGAGCGGGACGGACCGAGCGGGACGGACCGCGGACGACCGTTCAAGGGCACCCGGCGCGCCTCGCACCACGCGCGCCGGGTGCCCTTTGGCACCTAACGTAGGGATCACCGGATCCTCCCCACGCACCTCCACACGCACCTTCCACGCACCGTTCAACGCGCCCTCCCCACTCACCTTAGGTAAACTAAACAAAGGTGCGCCGGGAAGTCTGGTCGGCATGTGCTTCGTCCTGCCCACCGACCGGAGGTCCACCCCGTGGCCGCGCCCCGCACCGCCCACTCCCCCCGCTCCCCCGGCCCCCGCAAGGTCTTCGGGCGGCTGTCCCTCCCCGAGCGGAACTTCGTCGCGGAGGCGCTGCGCACCGAGACCGTCGGCGGTGTGCTGCTGCTCTTCGCCGCCGCGGCCGCGCTGATCTGGGCGAACGTCCCCGCACTGCACGACAGCTACGAGAGCGTCAGCGACTTCCACCTCGGCCCCGACGCCCTCGGACTGCACCTGTCCCTCGCGCACTGGGCGGCGGACGGCCTACTCGCGGTCTTCTTCTTCGTCGCCGGCATCGAACTCAAGCGCGAACTGGTCGCCGGCGACCTCAAGGACCCCAGGGCCGCCGCGCTCCCCGTCGTGGCCGCGCTGTGCGGCATGGCCGTACCGGCACTCGTCTACACGCTCACCAACCTCACCGGCAGCGGCTCGCTGGGCGGTTGGGCCGTGCCCACGGCCACCGACATCGCGTTCGCGCTGGCCGTGCTCGCCGTCATCGGCACGTCACTGCCGGGCGCGCTGCGCGCCTTCCTGCTCACACTCGCCGTCGTCGACGACCTGTTCGCGATCCTGATCATCGCGGTGTTCTTCACGAGCACCATCGACTTCGCCGCGCTGGGCGGCGCGGCCCTCGGGCTCGTCGTCTTCTGGCTGCTGCTGCGCAGGGGCGTCCGCGGCTGGTACGTGTACGTGCCGCTCGCGCTCGTCATCTGGGCGCTGATGTACAACAGCGGCGTGCACGCCACGATCGCCGGGGTCGCGATGGGCCTGATGCTCCGCTGCACGACGCGCGACGGCGAGGAGCAGTCGCCCGGGGAGCGCGTCGAGCACCTCGTGCGCCCCTTGTCCGCGGGGCTCGCGGTCCCGCTGTTCGCCCTGTTCAGCGCCGGTGTGACGATCTCGGGCGGCACGCTCGGGGAGGTGTTCGGCCGGCCGGAGACCCTGGGCGTCGTCCTCGGTCTCGTCGTCGGCAAGACGATCGGCATCTTCGGCGGCACCTGGCTGGCCGTCCGCTTCACCCGGGCCTCGCTCAGTGACGATCTCGCCTGGGCGGACGTCTTCGCCGTCGCGTCCCTCGCCGGCATCGGCTTCACCGTGTCGCTGCTGATCGGCGAACTCGCCTTCGAGGGCGACGCGGCGCTGACCGACGAGGTCAAGGCGGCCGTCCTGCTGGGCTCGCTCATCGCGGCGACCCTGGCGACGGTCCTGCTCAAGCTGCGCAACGCCCGGTACCGCCGAATGTGGGACGCCGAGGAACGCGACGACGACCTCGACGGCATCCCGGACGTCTATGAGCAGGACGACCCGGCATACCACCTGCGCATGGCGGACATCTACGACGACAAGGCCGCCGAGCACCGCCGCCGGGCCGCGGAGATCGCCCGGCGAGACAGTGAGCATGCGGCCGACGCGCGCCACGGACGTGCCGAAGTGGCGGACGGGGCGGGCGAGGAGGCCGACCGTCCGGCATGATCTGACGGGACGGTACAAAAGAACCCAAGCAGCACCGCAGCCAGAAGCACGTAGTAGCAAGAAGCAGCAGCAACAAGAGGGAGAACGCGATGAGCGCACCCGACGGCAGCCCGGTCGGCGCCGAACGCAGCATCGGCCAGCTGTTCGCCTCGGCGACGACCGAATTGTCGGCGCTGGTGCACGACGAGATCGCGCTGGCGAAGGCTCAGCTGAAGCAGGACGTCAAGCGCGGCGCACTGAGCGGCGGGGCGTTCACGGTGGCCGGCGCGGTCCTGGTGTTCTCCCTGCCGATGCTCAACTTCGCGCTGGCGTACGGCATCCGGACCTGGAGCGACTGGAACCTCGCGATCTGCTTCCTGCTCTCCTTCACGGCGAACGTGCTCATCGCGCTCGTCCTCGCGCTGATCGGCGTGGTCTTCGCGAAGAAGGCGCAGCGGAGCAAGGGCCCGCAGAAGGTCGCCGCGTCCGTGAAGGAGACGGCGGGCGTCCTGCAGAAGGCCAAGCCGCACCCGCGGCCCGAGCTCCCACAGGACCGGGTCCCGGAGGCCATCGAGGCTGTGGCACGCTCGTCGTCATGACGGACCCCGCGATTCCTCCGGCCCAGCCCGCTTCCGTCCAGCCCGCTTCGGTCGTACGGCCTGACGCCGTCTGCGGCGTCAAGGTCACCCACCGCGAGGTCGCCGCGAACGGCGCGCGTTTCCACATCGCGGAGCTGGGGGACGGCCCGCTGGTCATGCTCGTCCACGGCTTCCCGCAGTTCTGGTGGACCTGGCGGCACCAACTGGTGGCCCTGGCCGACGCGGGCTTCCGGGCCGTCGCGATGGACCTGCGGGGCGTGGGCGGCAGCGACCGTACGCCGCGCGGCTACGACCCGGCCAACCTCGCCCTCGACATCACCGGCGTGATCCGCTCCCTCGGCGAGCCGGACGCCGCGCTGGTCGGCCATGACCTGGGCGGCTATCTGGCGTGGACGGCGGCCGTGATGCGCCCCAAGCTGGTCCGCAGGCTCGCCGTCTCCTCGATGCCGCATCCCCGACGCTGGCGCTCGGCGATGCTCGCCGACGTCCGGCAGACGACCGCGAGCTCCCACATCTGGGGGTTCCAGCGGCCGTGGATCCCCGAGCGGCAGCTCACCGCCGACGACGGCGAGCTGGTGGGCCGGCTGATCCGGGAGTGGTCCGGCCCGCGGCCGCCGGAGGACGAGGCCGTGGAGACCTACCGGCGGGCGATGTGCATCCCCTCCACCGCGCACTGCGCCGTCGAGCCGTACCGGTGGCTGGTGCGGTCGTTGGCCCGTCCGGACGGCGTCCAGTTCTACCGGCGGATGAAGCGACCCGTGCGGGTGCCGACGCTGCATCTGCACGGCTCCCTCGATCCGGTGATGCGCACCCGCAGCGCGGCCGGCTCCGGCGAGTACGTCGAAGCCCCTTACCGCTGGCGTCTGTTCGACGGACTCGGCCACTTCCCGCACGAGGAGGATCCGGTCGTTTTCTCCACCGAACTGGTCAATTGGCTGAAGGATCCCGAACCCGATCGGTGACCGTTCCATCGCGCCCGGTATCCGGTCCTGAACACCTGTACTACGAACAGCCAAATGCCCGCCGCATAGGCCAATTGGCGGCCCCGAGGGCGGTTATCGACCTTGGGGCAGGGGCAGACGTCGGGGTATGGGCTGGACGCACGACTACAGTGACGCAGCACGCAACCGCCGCTCGGCCAACGGCCTGAGCCCCCACCGACGAGGTGGCGACCCGCAACTGGCGGGCTCCGACCTCCGGGTGGGCATTCCGCGCATCCTGCGCCGCCGAGCCCGCTGGGTCTCGGTCCGACTGCGTCACCCTCGAGGCTGACGACCCGCCGAGCTGGCCGACCGCTCCGGTCCCGGCTGCTCGCGGCTACAGGGCGCAGCTGTCGCTGTCCACCTGCTGGCCCGCGGTCCGCCCGGCGGCGATGTCCTGCTGGATCTCGTCCGCGGTGAGGGCGTAGCCGGTGTTGGAGTCGTCGAGGGACTTCGCGAAGACCACGCCGTACACCTTGCCGTCGGCGGTGAGCAGCGGGCCTCCGGAGTTTCCCTGACGGACGGTCGCGTACAGCGAGTACACATCACGGCGCACGGTGCCGCGGTGGTAGATGTCCGGGCCGTTGGCCGTGATGCGGCCGCGCACGCGTGCGGCACGGACGTCGTACGACCCGTTCTCCGGGAAGCCGGCCACGATCGCGTCGTCGCCGCTCGCCGCGTCGTCGGTGGTGAACTGCAGCACGGGCGCGTCGAGGTCCGGCACGTCCAGGACGGCGATGTCGCGCCGCCAGTCGTACAGGACGACCGTGGCGTCGTACTTGCGGCCTTCGCCGCCTATCTGGACGGTGGGCTCGTCGACGCCGCCCACGACGTGCGCGTTGGTCATCACACGGCGCTCGCCGAAGACGAAGCCGGTGCCCTCCAGGACCTTGCCGCAACTCTCCGCGGTCCCCATGACCTTGACGATGGAGCGCTGCGCGCGCGTGGCCACCGCGCTGTTCGCCAGAGCCGGGTCGGGCGGCTGGACGTCGGTGATCGGCTCGTTGGCGAACGGGCTGAAGACCTGCGGGAAGCCGTTCTGCGCGAGGACGGAGGAGAAATCCGCGAACCAGGTGTCGGCCTGGTCGGGCAGCGCCTCGGACACCCCGTGCAGCACCTTGGAGCTACGGACCTCCTTGCCCAGCGTGGGCAGGGTGGTGCCGGCCAGGGCGGACCCGATCAGCCACGCGACCAGCAGCATCGCGACGACGTTGACCAGCGCGCCGCCCGTCGCGTCCAGCGCGCGGGCCGGGGACCAGGTGATGTACCGGCGCAGCTTGTTGCCCAGGTGGGTGGTGAGGGCCTGCCCGACCGAGGCGCAGACGATCACGACGATCACCGCGACGACGGCGGCCGTGGTGCTCACCTCGGAGTTGTCGGTCAGCGCGTCCCAGATCACGGGCAGCAGATAGACGGCGACGAGGCCGCCGCCCAGGAAGCCGATCACCGACAGGATGCCGACGACGAAGCCCTGGCGGTAGCCCACGACCGCGAACCAGACGGCCGCGACCAGCAACAGGATGTCCAGCACATTCACGAGCGACACCCTGTCATGACCGCCAGTCGAGCGGGACCTGCTTCTCACGGTCCCAGGGGTGCTCCCAGCCCGCGAAGTGCAGCAGGCGGTCGATCACTCCGGCCGTGAAACCCCACACAAGGGCCGATTCGACCAGAAACGCCGGTCCGCGATGGCCGCTGGGGTGCACGGTCGTGGCCCGGTTGCCGGGGTCGGTGAGATCCGCCACGGGGACCGTGAAGACACGGGCCGTCTCACCGGGGTCGACCACGCCGACCGGGCTCGGCTCGCGCCACCAGCCCAGGACCGGGGTGACGACGAAGCCGCTGACCGGGATGTACAGCTTGGGCAGCACACCGAAGAGCTGGACGCCCGACGGATCGAGCCCGGTCTCCTCCTCGGCCTCGCGCAGGGCGGCCCGCAGCGGCCCGTCACCGTGCGGATCGCCGTCCGCCGGGTCGAGGGCGCCGCCCGGGAAGGAGGGCTGGCCGGCGTGCGAGCGCAGTGAGCTCGCACGCTCCATGAGCAGCAGCTCGGGGCCGCGCTCGCCCTCGCCGAACAGGATCAGGACGGCGGACTGGCGCCCCGCGCCGTTCTCCGGCGGCAGGAAGCGGCTGAGCTGGAGCGGCTCGACGGTGTCCGCGGCGTGCACCACCGGATCCAGCCAGCCGGGCAGGCCCTCTTTGCTGAGCGTCACCGGACCGCCCTGGGTATCGCTCGCGCGTGTCATCGCCGCACCACCCCCCGTTCTGCCGATTCCAACGCCCGAACACCACCTGATCGTTCCGCGAACCGCCCGACGGCCGCCCACGCCGTCGTCAGCCCTTCCGTCATCCGGCCCTCAGCGGAGGGGCCGGTTTGCCACCGGCGTCCAGGTAGGACCGGGGCGGGTTCAGGCGCTGGCCGGGGAAGCCGCCCTTCTCGTACTTGAGCAGCTTCTTCGCCTTCTCCGGGTCCGTCTCGCCCTCGCCGTACGCCGGGCAGAGCGGGGCGATGGGGCAGGCGCCGCAGGCCGGTTTGCGCGCGTGACAGATGCGGCGGCCGTGGAAGATCACATGGTGCGAGAGCATCGTCCACTCGCTCTTGGGGAAGAGTGCGCCGACGGCGGTCTCGATCTTGTCGGGCTCGGTGGCCGCCGTCCACTTCCAGCGCCGCACGAGCCGCTGGAAGTGCGTGTCCACCGTGATTCCAGGCCGGCCGAACGCGTTCCCCAACACCACGAAGGCGGTCTTGCGGCCGACGCCGGGCAGCTTCACCAGGTCCTCCAGCCGGCCGGGCACCTCGCCGCCGAACTCCTCCACCAGGGCCTTGGAGAGCCCTATCACCGACTTGGTCTTGGCGCGGAAGAAGCCGGTGGGGCGGAGGATCTCCTCGACCTGCTCCGGGTCGGCGGCGGCCAGGTCCTCGGGGGTGGGGTACTTGGCGAAGAGGCCGGGGGTCGTCTGGTTGACCCGGAGGTCGGTGGTCTGGGCGGACAGGACCGTGGCGACGACCAGCTGGAAGGGGTTCTCGAAGTCCAGCTCGGGGTGCGCGTAGGGGTAGATCTCGGCGAGTTCGCGGTTGATCCGGCGAGCACGGCGGACCAGAGCGGTGTGCGACTCGGGCTTCTTCCCGGCGACCGCTTTCGCGGCCATCGTCTTCGCAGCCGCCGTCTTCGCAGCGCCCGGCTTCGCAGCGGCCTTCTTGGCGGCGGCCTTCTTGGCGGCGGCCTTCTTGGCGGCGGCCTTCTCGCTGTCGGCCGCGTCTGCCGCTTTCTTCGCAGGCATCTCGTTCGTCACCTTTGCCGTTTTCCTACCGCCGCCGGGGCCCTGTTCGCCCACAGCGGAACCACGACGTACAACCACCCGCCAGCCCCCTCGGCCTGTGCTCTCACCGGCGATTTGGACACCCGGCCAGCCTAAAGCCCGGCACCGACATCCGCCCCGGACCCTGAAGATCGGCCCCCAATTGGACCCCTGCCGCTTACCTCGGGACATGTGTGCGGCATCCTTGTGACAGATCACACTGTTTGGACCGTCCGGCAAGATGGGGAACACGGTCCCCTGGTAAGCAGGGGAGCAAGATCCCTTGAGCAGGTCGAATAGGAGAGAACTCGTGGACGACGTCCTGCGGCGCAACCCGCTCTTCGCGGCACTCGACGACGAGCAGGCCGCAGAACTGCGCGCCTCCATGAGCGAGGTGACCCTGGCCCGTGGCGACTCCCTGTTCCACGAGGGCGACCCGGGCGACCGGCTCTACGTCGTCACCGAGGGCAAGGTCAAGCTCCACCGCACCTCCCCGGACGGCCGGGAGAACATGCTGGCCGTGGTGGGCCCCAGCGAGCTCATCGGCGAGCTGTCGCTCTTCGACCCGGGCCCGCGTACCGCGACGGCCACCGCCCTCACCGAGGTCAAGCTCCTCGGCCTCGGCCACGGCGACCTCCAGCCCTGGCTGAACGCCCGCCCCGAGGTCGCCACCGCCCTGCTGCGCGCCGTCGCCCGCCGCCTGCGCAAGACCAACGACGCCATGTCCGACCTCGTCTTCTCGGACGTCCCCGGCCGCGTGGCCCGCGCCCTGCTGGACCTCTCGCGCCGCTTCGGCGTGCAGTCCGAAGAGGGCATCCACGTCGTCCACGACCTGACGCAGGAGGAGCTGGCCCAGCTCGTCGGCGCGTCCCGCGAGACCGTGAACAAGGCGCTGGCGGACTTCGCCCAGCGCGGGTGGCTCCGCCTGGAGGCACGCGCGGTCATCCTGCTGGACGTGGAGCGGCTGGCGAAGCGGTCCCGCTGACGCTCGGTCTCGGCCGTACGGTGCGTAGCGGACCGTCCTGGGGGCTGCGCCCCCAGACCGCACCGGACAGGCGGGAGCGGGCACAGGTGACCCATGGCTGAAACGGTTCCCCTCCGTGGCCTCGACGCCCAGGGACACATCGCTCGCGAGGGCTCCCTCGCGCGCGTGCCGCACGCCTACCGTCCCGTCGTCGCAGCCGCCCGGGACCGGCTGGCGGACGTCTTCGGGACGCGGCTGCACAGCGCCTACCTCTACGGGTCGATTCCGCGCGGCACCGCGCGCGTGGGCCGCAGCGACCTCGACCTGCTCGCCGTGCTGCGCGAAGAGCCGACCGATACCGACCGGGCCGACGCCCGTGCGCTCGACGAGGCCCTCGACCAGGAGTTCCCTCAGATCGACGGCGGCGGAACGCTGCTCGTCGGCCACGCGTGCGTGCTGAGCGAGCTGGAGCGGCACGACCTGGGATGGTTCGTGGCTTGCCTGTGCACACCGCTGCTCGGCGAGGACCTCGCCGAGCACCTCCCCCGATACCGTCCCGACTCGCTCCTCGCGCGCGAGACCAACGGCGACCTTGACCTCTTCCTGCCGCGCTGGCGCGGCCGCGTCGCCTCGGCGGAGGACTCCGAGGAGGCGCTGCGGCCGCTCGTCCGGTTCATGTCCCGGCACCTCGTACGCACCGCGTTCACGCTCGTCATGCCCCGCTGGAACGGCTGGACGAGCGACCTGCACGAGATGGCGGAGGCCTTCGGCGGGTACTACCCGCAGCGGGCGGAGCAGCTACGGGCGGCGGCTGTCCTCGGGTACGCGCCCAAGGGCGACCGTGCCGTCCTCACGTCCTACGTGGACGACCTCGGCCCCTGGCTCGCGCAGGAGTACACGCGCGTGCACGGCGTGAAGGCCCCGAGGCCCGATCGACCCTAGAGCCCACGGAACCCGCCGAGCCCACCCGGCCCGCCGAGCTCGCCGGACATGTCCTGGATGAGCCCGTGCTCCGTCAGGTACTCGAGTTGCGCCCTGACCGACAGCTCCGCGGCCGGCCACAGCGAGCGGTCGACGTCGGCGTACACGTGCGCGACGACCTCGGCGGAGGTGCGGTAGCCGTCCTCGACGGCCGTCTCGACCTGGGCGAGGCGGTGGGCGCGGTGGGCGAGGTAGAACTCGACGACGCCCTGGGCGTCTTCCAGGACCGGCCCGTGGCCCGGCAGGACGGTGTGGACGCCGTCGTCGACCGTGAGGGACCTGAGCCGCCGCAGGGAGTCCAGATAGTCGCCCAGACGGCCGTCGGGGTGGGCGACGACGGTCGTGCCGCGGCCGAGGATCGTGTCGCCGGTCAGGACGGCACGGTCGGCCGGGAGGTGGAAGCAGAGCGAGTCGGCGGTGTGGCCGGGCGTCGGCACGACCCGCAGCTCCAGACCGCCCACCGCGATCACGTCCCCGGCGCCCAGGCCCTCGTCGCCCAGCCGCAGCGCCGGGTCCAGAGCCCGCACCTTCGTCCCGGTCAGCCCGGCGAAGCGGGCGGCGCCTTCGGCGTGGTCGGGGTGTCCGTGCGTCAGCAGGGTCAGAGCGACGCGCTTGCCGGCCTGCTCGGCGGCGCCGACGACCGCGCGCAGATGGCCGTCGTCCAGCGGGCCGGGGTCGATCACGACGGCCAGGTCGGAGTCGGGCTCGGAGACGATCCAGGTGTTCGTGCCGTCCAGGGTCATCGCGGAGGCGTTCGGCGCGAGGACGTTGACCGCGCGCGGGGTGGCGGCCCCCGAGAGGACTCCGCCTCGCGGCTGGCCGGGGAGGGCGGCTGCGTCGGTCATGCGGGGCCCCCGGGGGTCGTCTCGATCGCCTCGATCGCCTCGACCGTCCCGGTCGGCTCGGCGGTCCCGAGCGGGATGTGCTTGGTGAACTCGTCATGCCCCGGCCAGGACAGCACGACCTCGTCGTCCTCCAGGCGGGCCTCCGCCAGGACGGGGGTCAGGTCGAGGTCGGGGGCCGCGGCGAGCGCGTCCGCGGCCGTGGCGTGCGGGGCGAGCCCGCGCAGGGTCGCGATGGTCGGCGGCATCATCAGCAGTTCGCCCTTGTCGTACGAGGCGGCCGCGTCCGAGGGACGGATCCACACCGTGCGGTCGGCCTCCGTGGAGGCGTTGCGGGTGCGCTGGCCCTCAGGGAGCGCGGCCACGAAGAACCAGGTGTCGTAGCGGCGCGGCTCGAACTCCGGAGTGATCCAGCGCGTCCAGGCGCCGAGCAGATCGGAGCGCAGGACCAGGCCGCGCCGGTCGAGGAACTCGGCGAAGGACAGGTCCCGGGCGACCACCGCGGCCCGGTCGGCCTCCCAGTCGGCGCCCGTGGTGTCGCCGACGACGGAGTCGGGGGTCGGCCCCGCGAGCAGGACGCCGGCCTCCTCGTAGGTCTCGCGCACGGCCGCGCAGACGATCGCCTGGGCCGCCGTCTCGTCGACGCCGAGCCGCTCGGCCCACCACGCGCGCGTGGGGCCCGCCCAGCGGACGTGACGGTCGTCATCACGTGGATCGACGCCGCCGCCCGGATACGCGTACGCGCCTCCGGCGAAGGCCATGGAGGCGCGTCTGCGCAGCATGTGGACGACGGGGCCGCTGTCGGTGTCCTTCAGGAGCATGACGGTGGCCGCGCGCTTCGGGGCGACCGGGATGAGCGTGCCGTCCGCAAGCGCGCGAATGCGTTCCGGCCAGTCCCGGGGAAACCACTGCCCATTAGCCATGGGCGCGAGGCTATCCCCTGGTGCGCGAATGTTCGAGAGGTCCCCGAGGTCAGAGCGCGCCCAGGGGCTCTACGGCCGTACTCCTACGGGAGGAGCTCCACCTGGATCTCGACCTCCACGGGCGCGTCCAGCGGCAGCACCGCGACGCCCACCGCGCTGCGCGCGTGCACGCCCTTGTCGCCGAGAACCTCGCCCAGCAGCTCGCTCGCGCCGTTGAGGACGCCCGGCTGGCCGGTGAAGTCCGTGGCCGACGCCACGAAGCCGACGACCTTCACCACGCGCGCGATGCGGTCCAGATCTCCCGTGACCGACTTGACGGCGGCCAGGGCGTTCAGCGCGCAGGTGCGGGCCAGCTCCTTGGCCTCCTCGGCGGTGACCTCGGCGCCGACCTTGCCGGTGACCGGCAGTTTCCCGTCCACCATGGGCAGCTGGCCGGCCGTGTACACGTACGGGCCGGACTGCACGGCGGGCTGGTAGGCGGCCAGCGGCGGCACGACCGCCGGGAGGGTCAGCCCCAGCTCGGCGAGCCTCGCCTCGACCGCACTCACGCCTTGGCCCGCTTCAGGTAGGCGACGAGCTGCTCCGGGTTGTTCGGCCCGGGCACGACCTGGACGAGCTCCCAGCCGTCCTCGCCCCAGGTGTCCAGAATCTGCTTCGTGGCGTGGACGAGCAGCGGCACGGTTGCGTATTCCCACTTGGTCATGGGCCCGACTGTATCCGCTGTCGCCCGAGGGGCTGTTCCACAGGCCATGTGGCCGATTGCCGCCCCGTTGTCCACAGCCTCCCGATTGCCTCGGGCGCCGACTGGTTACGCTCGAAGACGTGAGCAGGCTCCAGGTCGTCAGCGGAAAGGGCGGGACCGGAAAGACGACGGTCGCCGCGGCACTCGCGCTTGCCCTCGCCACGGCGGGGAAGCGAACGCTTCTCGTCGAGGTGGAGGGCCGGCAGGGCATCGCACAGCTCTTCGAGACGGAGGCGTTGCCCTATGAGGAACGCAAGATCGCCGTCGCCTCGGGGGGCGGTGAGGTGTACGCGCTGGCCATCGACCCCGAACTGGCCCTTCTGGACTACCTCCAGATGTTCTACAAGCTGGGAAGCGCCGGCCGGGCCCTGAAGAAGCTCGGCGCGATCGACTTCGCCACCACCGTAGCGCCCGGCCTGAGGGACGTGCTCCTCACCGGCAAGGCGTGCGAGGCGGTACGGCGCAAGGACAAGAACGGGCGGTTCGTGTACGACTACGTCGTCATGGACGCCCCGCCCACGGGCCGCGTCACCCGCTTCCTGAACGTCAACGACGAGGTCGCCGGGCTGGCCCGGATCGGCCCGATACACAATCAGGCGCAGGCCGTGATGCGGGTGCTGAAGTCGGCGGAGACGGCCGTGCATCTGGTCACGCTGCTGGAGGAGATGCCCGTCCAGGAGACCGCCGACGGCATCTCCGAGTTGCGGGCGGCGAAGCTGCCGGTGGGGCGGATCATCGTCAACATGGTGCGGCCCGAGGTGCTGGACGAGGACGGGTTGGAACTCGTCCGGACCGTGACGCGTTCTTCTGTCGCCCGGTCGTTGTCCGCGGCCGGGCTGGGCGGGGCGCGGCGCGGCGGGCGCGCCGAGCGGCTGGTGGATCCGCTCCTCCGGCAGGCCGAGGAGTACGGCGAGCGGTATGCGCTGGAGCACGAGCAGCGCGCGGTCCTGGGCGGCCTGGACCTGCCGTTGCACGAACTTCCGTTGCTCGCCGAGGGCATGGACCTCGCGGGCCTCTACCAGCTCGCCACCGAACTGCGGAAGCAGGGGATCGCATGAGTCCGGACCAGGCTCACGACCACGGAAGCACCCGTCGCCGGCTCTCCCCCGCGCCCGTGCTGGACCTCGATCCGCTGCTCGACGACCCGGCGACCCGCATCGTGGTGTGCTGCGGCTCGGGCGGCGTCGGCAAGACGACCACGGCGGCGGCGCTGGGCCTCCGGGCGGCCGAGCGCGGCCGCAAGGTGGTGGTCCTCACCATCGACCCGGCCCGCCGGCTCGCGCAGTCCATGGGCATCGACTCGCTGGACAACACTCCGCGCCGCGTCAAGGGCGTCGAGGGGACCGGCGAACTGCACGCGATGATGCTCGACATGAAGCGCACCTTCGACGAGATCGTCGAGGCGCACGCGGACGGCGAGCGGGCGGACGCGATCCTGGGCAACCCCTTCTACCAGTCGCTCTCGGCGGGCTTCGCGGGCACGCAGGAGTACATGGCGATGGAGAAGCTCGGGCAGCTACGCGCGCGTGAGGAGTGGGATCTGATCGTCGTCGACACCCCGCCGTCGCGTTCGGCGCTGGACTTCCTGGACGCGCCGAAGCGGCTCGGGTCGTTCCTGGACGGCAAGCTGATCCGCGTCCTGCTCGCGCCCGCCAAGGTCGGCGGCCGGGCGGGGATGAAGTTCCTGAACGTCGGAATGTCGATGATGACGGGCGCGCTCGGCAAACTGCTCGGCGGCCAGCTGCTGAAGGACGTGCAGACGTTCGTGGCGGCGATGGACTCCATGTTCGGCGGCTTTCGCACGCGCGCGGACGCCACGTACAAGCTGCTCCAGGCGCCCGGCACGGCGTTCCTGGTGGTGGCGGCTCCCGAGCGGGACGCGCTGCGGGAGGCCGCGTACTTCGTGGAGCGACTGGCCGCCGAGGACATGCCGCTGGCCGGTCTGGTGCTCAACCGCGTCCATGGCAGCGGTGCCGCCCACTTGTCCGCCGAGCGGGCGCTCGCCGCTGCGGAAAATCTTGAAGAGCCCGGCATTGTGGATCAGGACGGCGGGAAAGCTGGACTTCGTAACTCTCCCGACTCGTACGACAGTTCAGAACCTCCCGCACCCGATCCGGAAGCAGCCGCTCGCCCCGCACCTGATGCGGCACCCGATCCGGAACACGACGCCCCCACCGACGCGGACCGGACCGTTGACGACCTCACCGCAAGCCTGCTGAGGCTGCACGCGGAACGCATGCATCTGCTCTCTCGCGAGCAGCGCACGCGTGACCGCTTCACCGCGCTCCACCCCGAGGTGGCGGTGGCCGAAGTGGCCGCGCTGCCCGGCGATGTGCACGACCTCACGGGGCTGCGGGACATCGGGAACCGGCTCGCGGCCAACCGACCGGAGCTGCCTGAGGTTGCCGACGCCGGGACCGCCGAGGCTTCCGACGCCTGAGCCGAGGTCTCCTCAGCTCACGTCAGCACGTCAGCTCACCGCCGCGAAGTTCTCGTACATCTGGTCGTCGTCGAGCGGCAGGATGCCCGCCCCACGCTCGTACTCCGAACGCGCCGTCTCCAGGAGCCGGCGCCAGGAGGTCACCGTCGGCCGCCTGCGCAGCAGTGCGCGGCGCTCACGCTCCGTCATGCCTCCCCACACGCCGAACTCGACGCGGTTGTCGAGCGCGTCGGCCAGGCATTCGGTGCGTACCGGGCATCCGGTGCACACCGCCTTGGCCCTGTTCTGCGCTGCTCCCTGAACGAACAGTTCATCCGGATCGGTAGTGCGGCAGGCAGCCTGCGCACTCCAGTCGGTTACCCAGCCCATACCGGCGCCGTCCTCTCCCGAATCGAGGCTCCCCCACGGCGGCAGCGGCATATTCACCGCCGCCAGTTGAGGACGTTACGGAAGGTGGGCACAGCGCAACACCCCCTTCGGGCCCAATCTTGAATGGCCCGAACGGACTATGCGTAAGCGGCAGATCACCCGGGGGAGTGAGCCCGCGACATACGTGACTTTCCCGGCAAACGGGACAGTTCAGTTGAGTCACAACGGACGCCGAGTGACACACAAGGCGGATTCGGACACGCATCCACCAAAAAAGTTGGGGAACGACCGGAACGATTCGGGGTCGCCGGACGTATTGATACGTAGCCCTGCTGCTGTGACAGTTGAGAGCAGCTTAGGCCAAGGCATTGACGTGTGTCCGGCGAATCAGAACGTAGGCTGCCCCCATGCCAAAAAAGCGCTCGGGCGGTGGTCTGTCGCCAACGCAGCAGGCCGCCAAGTTCCTCGGTGTCAGTGTGCTCGCAGGAGCGATGCTGGCCGGTATCGCCCTGCCCGCCTTCGGCGCGCTGGGCCTGGCCGCCAAGGGGTCGGTGGAGTCGTTCGACGAACTCCCGGCCAACCTCAAGACGCCGCCACTGAGCCAGCGCACCACGATCCTCGACTCCGAGGGCGGCCAGATCGCCACGGTCTACTCCCGTGACCGCACGGTGGTCGACCTCAAGAGCATCTCGCCGTACATGCAGAAGGCGATCGTCGCGATCGAGGACTCGCGCTTCTACGAGCACGGCGCCGTCGACCTCAAGGGCATCCTGCGCGCGCTCAACAAGAACGTGCAGAGCAGCGGGGTCGCCCAGGGCGCCTCGACGCTCACCCAGCAGTACGTGAAGAACGTCTTCGTGGAAGAGGCCGGCGACGACCCGACGAAGGTCCAGCAGGCCACCCAGCAGACCATCGGCCGCAAGATCAAAGAGCTCAAGTACGCGATCCAGGTGGAGGAGGAGCTCGGCAAGAAGAAGATCCTCGAGAACTACCTGAACATCACGTTCTTCGGCGAGCAGGCCTACGGCGTCGAGGCGGCCGCCCAGCGCTACTTCTCCACGCACGCCAAGGACCTCACCCTCCCCCAGGCCGCGTTGCTGGCCGGAATCGTCCAGTCGCCCAGCCGCTACGACCCCATCAACGACGAGGCCGAGGCCACCAAGCGCCGTAACACCGTGCTGCAACGCATGGCCGAGGTCGGCGACATCACCGAGTCCGAGGCCGCCACGGCGCAGAAGGCCCCGCTGGGCCTGAAGGTCAAGCAGCCGAAGAACGGCTGCATCACCGCCGTCCAGGGCGCCAGCTTCTTCTGCAAGTACGTGGAGCGCGTCTTCCTCAGCGACCCGGTCTTCGGCAAGACCAAGGAAGAGCGGGCGAAGGTCTGGAACCAGGGCGGTCTGACGATCCGGACGACGCTGGAGCCGCAGTCCCAGAAGTCCGTCCAGGACTCGCTCAAGGACCACGTCTACCAGTCGGACAAGGTCGCCGCGGCCGCCACGCTCGTCGAGCCCGGCACCGGCAAGATCCTCGGCATGGGCCAGTCGAAGCCGTACGGCTACGGCAAGAACGAGACCGAGTACAACTACTCGGTCAACTCCTCCATGGGCGGCTCGAACTACGGGTTCCCGACCGGTTCGACCTTCAAGCCCTTCGTGGCCGCGGCCGCGCTGGAGGAGGGCCGCCCGGCGAACCAGTCCTACCCGGCGCCGTACCAGATGTCGTACCCGTCCACGGTCCAGACGTGCAGCAGCAAGCCGTGGACCAACGAGGGCAACGACACGCTGGAGAACGAGAGCTCGTCCGAGAAGGGCCCGTACCAGCTGAAGAAAGCCATGGAGCTTTCGGTCAACACCTACTTCGTGCAGATGCTCGCCGACATCGGCATGTGCCCCGTGGTGAAGATGACCGACAAGCTGGGCGTCGTCCAGGGCAACGGCGACAAGGTGCCCGAGGTGCCCTCGTCGATGACCCTCGGCTCCACCGGCCTCTCCCCCCTGACGATGGCCAGCGCCTACGCGGCCTTCGCCAGCCGGGGCATGTACTGCACCCCGATCGCCATCCAGTCGATCACCCAGACGGTCGGCGGCACGAAGAAGTCGCTGGAGGTGCCGAAGTCGACCTGCTCGCGCGCGATGAGCCAGAAGACCGCGGACACCATCAACACGCTGCTGAGCGGCGTCGTCGACTCCGGTACGGGCCAGCAGGCCGGTCTTTCCGGCGGCCGCGACAACGCCGGTAAGACGGGCACCACCGACTCCCGCAAGAACGCCTGGTTCGTCGGCTACACCCCGAACCTCTCCGGCGCCGTCTGGGTCGGCAGCGCCACGCAGAAGGTCGAGATGAACAACATCACGATCGGCGGCGTCTACCACGGCCAGGTCTACGGCGGCGACACCCCCGGCCCGATCTGGCGGGACGCCATGACCGGCGCGCTGGAGGGCAAGGATGCCCCGTCCTTCAACCTCGTCAACATCCCGAACCCGCCCGTCGCCAAGGACCCCGACGACGGCAACCGCGACGACGAGGGCGACGACAACGACGACGGTTTCCTCACCGGCCTGCTCACCAACGGCGGGACGACGGGCAACACGTCGTCGACCGGTGGCAACGACGGAGGCACCCTCTTCCAGGGCCAGAGCAACGGAAACGGCAATGGCGGAGGCGGCGGACGCGGCTGAGGCCGAGGCCGAGCAACTCCGACTCTGATCTGGATACAACGCTGAATACGACGAACGGCCTCTGCCTCTCTGTACGAGAGGCAGAGGCCGTTCGTCGTATCCGTATCCACGTATCCCCGTATCCCCGTATCCGTCACACCCCTCGCACCCGTCACACGGGGACGAGGGACGAGAGTCGGGGGATGAGAGTCGGGGACGAGAGTCGGGGACGAGAGTCGAGGGGTCAGCCCGCGAGCAGCTTCTTGACGACGGCGGCGACGCGGCCGCCCTCGGCCAGCCCGGCCACCTTCGGGTTCACGATCTTCATGACGGCGCCCATGGCCCGCGGCCCCTCGGCGCCGGCCGCCTTCGCCTCCTGGACGGCCTGGGCGACGATGTCGTCCAGCTCCTCGTCGCTCAGCTGCTTGGGCAGGTACGTGGCAAGGAGCTCGCCCTCGGCCTTCTCCCGCTCGGCGCTCTCGGCCCGACCACCCTGCGCGAAGGCGTCGGCCGCCTCGCGGCGCTTCTTCGCCTCCTTGGTGATCACCTTGAGGACCTCGTCGTCGGAGAGCTCGCGCTTCGTCGTGCCCGCGACCTCCTCCTTGGTGATGGCGGTGAGCGTCAGCCGGAGCGTCGAGGAGCGGAGCTCGTCGCGCTCCCTGATCGCAGCGTTGAGGTCTTCCTGCAGCTTCGACTTGAGCTTGGTCATGGGTCTGATTGTCGCAGGTGTGGGCGGCCGGACGCCCGCTCATTTAAGGGGCCTCAGGGGGACGGCACTTGAGGGACGGTGGCGGCGGACATGTCGGCGGCGTCTGACACGATGGACGTATGCGCGCGCGATACGGAGTACCTCTGTCCCTTGCGGCGGCCGGCGCCGCCGGTCTGGTGTACGCGGCGGGTTTCGAAGCCCGCTCCTTCCGGCTGCGGCGGGTGACGGTCCCCGTCCTCCCTGCCGGGATGCAGCCCCTGCGCGTGTTGCAGGTCTCCGACATCCACATGGTCCGCGACCAGCGCAAGAAACAGCGCTGGCTGCGCTCGCTCGCCGGGCTGCGCCCCGACTTCGTGATCAACACGGGCGACAACCTGTCCGACCCGGAGGGCGTGCCCGAGGTCCTGGACGCCCTCGGCCCGCTGATGGAGTTCCCGGGCGCGTACGTCTTCGGCTCGAACGACTACTACGGCCCGAAGCTGCGCAACCCCGCGCGCTACCTCTTCGAGAAGGCCCAGGGCCGCCACGGCCTCAACGGCAACGCGCCCGCGGTGAACGTCGTCCACAACCCGTGGGAGGACCTGCGCGACGGCTTCGACGCGTCGGGCTGGCTGAACCTGACGAACACGCGAGGCGTGCTGAAGGTCGAGGGCGTGTCGGTGGAACTGACCGGCCTGGACGACCCCCACATCAAGCGCGACCGCTACGCGCAGGTGGCCGGCGGCCCATCGGCGTCGTCCGACTTCTCGATGGGCGTCGTACACGCGCCCTACCTGCGGGTCCTGGACGCCTACACGGCCGACGACTACCCCCTCATCCTGGCCGGCCACACCCACGGCGGCCAGCTCTGCATCCCCTTCTACGGCGCCCTGGTCACCAACTGCGACCTGGACACGGACCGCGTGAAGGGCCTGTCGACGCACACGGCCGAGGGCCACACCTCCTACCTGCACGTATCAGCAGGCTGCGGCACAAACCGCTACACCCCGGTGAGGTTCGCCTGCCCACCGGAGGTAACGCTGCTGACGCTGGTGGGGAGGGAGTAGCGAGGCTGGGGGTTCGGGCGGAGGACGCGGGGCTGGGGGTTCGGGCGGAGGACGCGGGGCTGGGGATTCGGGGCGGAGGACGCGAGGCTGGGGATTCGGGGCGGGGCCTCTGTCGGGTGGTGCGAGCGCCCGTCCCCCATCCGCCGTCCCTGCCCCCGTCCCCCGAACGGCCCGCCCACATCGCCCCTTTTGTCATGCTTGCCTAGCGTGAGGGCATGACCGCGCCGATACCCAGGGACCTCCCGGATCTGCCCGCGATCCCGCGAACCCACGCGCTCCTGCTCTCCTCCGTCCCCGCCGCGGCGGTGGTGACTCCCGCCCGCCGGCCACTGGCCGCCGCCCTCCGCCTGCTGCTGGCCGGCACTGCGGCCGCGGGCGTGACGCTCGCCTTCCTGCTCGGCAGCCCACCCCGGGTCGTGAGCCACTTCGCGATCCAGGCCAACATCCTGCTGGCCCTGGTCACGCTGCTGTCCGCGCGCCGCGCGTGGACGGCCCGCCACCCCCTCCCCGCAGCCCTGACCGGCGCCGCACTGCTCTACGTCATGATCACCGGCCTGGTGTACCACCTGCTCCTGGCAGACGCGGCCACCCCCTACTCGGTGACCGGCACGACGACCGCCCCCACAGGCTGGCACCTGGTCGCCACGCACCTCCTCCAGACCGTGACACCGGTGGCCGCCGTCCTGGACTGGCTGCTGCTGACCGCCCCGGGCTGCATGCGCCTGCGCCGGGCCGCGACATGGATGCTCTACCCCGTGATCTACCTGGCGTTCTCGTTCACCCGCGCCTGGCTGATCCACCCCGGCGCGCCGGGCCGCTACCTCTATCCCTTCCTCGACGCCGAGGCCCACGGCTACAAGCACGCCCTCGCCAACGCACTCCTCCTCGGCCTCTCCTTCTACGCCCTCGCGATCCTCCTCGTGGCCCTCGACCACGCCCGCCCCAACCTGATCAGCCACCGCGCCAAAACCGGATTTCGTCTCCAGCCACCGGTGGGCTAAAGTAAACGACGTCGCCGCGACAAGCATCACAAGCAGCGACATCGGGGTGTAGCGCAGCTTGGCAGCGCGCTTCGTTCGGGACGAAGAGGTCGTGGGTTCAAATCCCGCCACCCCGACAGCTGAATAGCAGTTCAGAGGGCCCTTACCGGATCGGTAAGGGCCCTCTGGCGTTGCTGCGTGTCTAACTGCGTGACTATGGTTCGCGATCACGCGCAGGGGCCACCGCAACCTCGGCCCGGGTTCGCGGGCAGCGCGCCAGCTCTAGACATCACTGCCGCATCCTCCGCTCGTAGCGCCATCGCTCGTATGCGACGTAAACCGCAGCGATACCAACGCCAACGCCGAGCCACACTCCAGCTCTCAGGTAGCCGAGCGGCGCCCCTACCAGGGTGCCGACGACTGCCGTGATCACCGCGAACTGGCCGATGCTTCGGGCATCCATTCGCCAGCCGTCCCTCTCGCGACTGGCCTTCCGCCACCGCCCATGCAACTGAGCAGCGGCACATACGGCGCGGAGCGGCAAGATGTATTGGCTCATGCCAACCGTGCCTATTCCGACTATCGCGACACGCTTCGCAGTGTTCTGGCAGTCCTCTACGAGGTACTGCGGATGGGCTATGCGGCACGGACACTGGCACTCGTTCATCGCCAGCGCCTGAGAGTGCAACTCAAAGCCTTCAGTACGCCAAGTGGTGCGACGTCTGTCGGGACCGTCTGGAAGATCCGGCAACATGTAGCCGTCCAGGTCACGCGGCATGATCCCCCCTGGGCCCTGCCATGGATACCAATGTGGAGACAGAGCGTACAGCCGGGCCTATGTGTCTAAGCCCGGCTGTACGTATGACTCTGCAAACCCCATCAGCGACCAATAGGGTCCGTAAAGATGCTGTCCATCACGACGGCCCCGGTCTGGATGACAGGCCGGATCTGCTTCCGGTAGATCTCCTCCGTCACAGCCGTCCCAGAACGCCCGACGAGCCGCGAAATCATTTCCAGCGGGACACCACGGTCGGACAGCAGCGACACGAAGCTGTGCCGGAGCTCCCGCGGCGTCCACTCGTCGGCGTCGATCCCGTCGACGTCCTTGAGCGCCTGGCGGAAGGCGCGGCGGACGTTGGCGGCGTCGAGCGGCTTGCCCACGGCCGAGGAGAAGACGAGCCCGTGTTCCTCCCACTTCTCGTCAGCGGCGAGCCGATCCCAGCCCTGATCTTCGAATTGCTGCCAGAGAGCTTCGACGCAGCGCGCCGGCAGGGCGAGCGTGCGCCGGGACTTCCGGGTCTTGGTGTCCCCGCTCTTTCGGACCGAGCGCCACACGGCGATATGCGGAGGCTGCGGCGGGTCGGCATCCGGCTTGCCCTGGAGAAAGACGTGATCCCAGGGTCTGTCAATCGAACGGGTCTTCCAAGATTTTCGTAGCAGGTGATCGGGCCAACTGGCCTGTGGTGTCGTCCGGTTGGCGGTGCCATCCTGGTGGTGTGTGCGATACGGCTGGAAGACCTCTTACCGCAGCTGGCCGCGGTACGGGGCGATCGTGTGGAGGCCAGCGGTGATCTGCTGCGGATCGCGGCCCGGACCCGGGACGATGCCGCAGCTGTCTGCCGGGGTGCGGGACGGAGTCGGACTGGGTGCACTCCCGGTACGTGCGGCATGCCGCGGACGAGGCGGTGGGCGGCCGGGCTGTCGTCATCGACCTGTCGGTGCGCCACCTGTACTGCAAGAACTCCGATTGTCCCAAGACCACCTTCGCCGAGCAGGTCACCAGGTTGACGGTGCGTTACCAGCGGCGCACCCCGGCCCTGCAGCATCTGGTGAACGCGGTGGCGCTGGCGGGATCTGCCGGGGCCCGGCTGCTGGCCGTGCTGCACTGCGTGCTGTCCTGAACTGCCTGATGCGCATCCCCGTGCCGTCGTCGGCAGTCCCGCGCGTGCTGGGCATCGACGAGTGCGCCCTGCGCCGGGGCCACCGTTACGCCACGATCATCATCGACGCCGCCACGGGCGCGCGTGTCGACGTGCTCGCGGACCGTACGAAGGAGCCGGTCGCCACCTGGCTGCGCAAGCATGCGGGATTCGAGGTGGTGTGCCGGGACGGGGCCGGCAGCTTCGCCCAGGCCATCACCGACGCGGCACCCCACGTCGTGCAGGTCGCGGACTGCTGGCACCTGTGGCACCTGCTCGGCGAGGCGACACACAGGGAAGTCCTGGCGCACAGCGCCTGCTGGGCACCCCTGGGACCACCGATCCGCGACGGCAGACGCGCGCAGACCACCCGCGAGCGCTGGCAGCAGGTCCACGACCTGCGAGATCAGGGCGTGAGCCTGCTCGAATGCGCCCGACGCCTGAACCTCGCGCTGAACACCGTCAAACGCTACGCCCGCCACGCCGAGCCCGACCGGCTCGTCCGGGCCTCGCAGTACCGCCCCACTCTGGTCGATCCCTACCGCGAGCACCTGCGTAGACGCCGGGCCGCGGACCCCGCCGTCCCCGTCACCCACCTGCTCGCCGAGATCCGCGCGGGGGAGCGTCGTGCGGTGCGTCCGTTGCGCCAGACTTACGGCCGGGCCGGCTTACCTGGGGCGCGGTGCAACTACAGGCGGTCGGCACTCAGGGCACCTACATGCCACGGTCTCCTCGAAACGAACATTTGCCGACGAGCTGGATTACCAGCCGAATGGGGCGACCGGGAGTGCCTGGACGTCACTCTGGTGCGGCACGAATTGATCCGAGGCCGGCGTCGACGTCACCCAGGCTATCGACGGCACCGGTGGCAATTTGCGGTCCTTAAGTCCCTTACGGCGGGATGCCGACGATGCTGGAGGACGCCCGAGGGGGACGCCCTCAGTCGGTGGCAGCGCCCCAGATCTGCGCTTTATTGACAACCCGAAGGGGCTTGACCCGCTTGTCGATCTTGCTATTGACGGCGTTAATGCTGGTGAGATCCCCGGAGCGTTCATCGAGGAGCAACAGGCTCTGCCCTGACCAGGCAACTCCGAATGTGTGCTCTATGTCGCTCGAGTCGAGCGCGGGTGAAATGTCGAGATCGCGGCAGGTGTTCCGGCTCAGGTCGAGGATCGCCAGATGGTTGGAGCGGAGATCACTTGCGTACCAGCGACCACTGTGGTCGAGCGTGCCCACGCCTACGGTGTCACCGCCCTCGCAGGAGGGAACTTGCTCGCTTTTTCGCTTCTTGAGGTCGTAGGCCTGTGTGCAGTTGCCTTTGCTGCACACGTCATCACGCCAGATCACGCGGTTGTTGGAGGTGGCCACCACGCTGGCGTCGGCGGCTATGGTCTTGACGGCTGCGCTTGCCTGGGCGTTGAGCAGAACGATCTCGGTCTTCGCTCGCACACCGTTGCCGCTGCCTACCGCATCGCCGGTGGTTCGCACGGCCAGCAGGCCCTGGGAGGTATCCGCGAGTGGCCGCAGGCCACAGGGCAGCGTGAGAGACGTGCGGGACGGGCGGCCGGTGGTCTCATATTTGCTCACGGTGAAGCGGGTCGTCACCGTCTGCGGGAGTCTTTGCCCGGCGCAGGCCGTGTCGGCCGGCTCTTCGGTGACGGCCCACAACTGCTTGCCGTCGGTGCTGGGAAACCAGGCGCCGGCCGGTCCGAGGAGTACTGCTCGGCCGGGCTCGCTCGGCGCGATGGCGACGACCCCGGCGTCGCGCATGCCCACGATCATCCCCGAGGCCAGCTGGCGCGGGTTGGCCAGGCGGTAGGCGTCAGCGTCTTCAGCTCCCGCCGGACGCGGGCCGACGACTCGGGGGGAGGCGTCCAGATCGTCCAGGACGGCTACTTCGCCGTCCAGGTTGACCACGATGTCGTGCGGCGCGGGCTGGCTCTCGCCGTCATCATTGCCTGATCCGCATCCGGTGGCCAGGGCGGCGAGGACGCCCAGGCCCAGCAGGGCACCACATCGCTGCCACCGCGTCGTGGTGAGAGTCGTCTTCTGGGCCATTGGGGTTCCCCCAGTGTCGTGTCAGGTGCGCGGGATGCCGGGAGCAGGTGGTCAGCCCGCTCCCAGCTAGGTGGGTCTTACGGCTTGGGCGTGCAGGCACTCCTGGCCGTGCACTCCGAGAAGAAGGGGTAGGCGGTGATGCCGCCCAACGTTCCCACGTCGCCGAGGAAGCGCGCCCCGCAACTTGGGGTGTCCTGCCACTTCTCTATGGTGAACTTGCGCCGTTCGATCTTCGGTGTGGTGTAGCCGTAGCTCCCACCCGGGACGTTGAGGGTGTTCGAGACCGTCTTCCCGCTGGTGGTCGACTCGGTGATGTCGTAGTTCGTCTTGCCTTCCACCTCGACAACTGCCCACTTCAGGGTTAGCCCGCCTCCAAAACTCCAAGTCGTCTGCTTCGACTTGGTGGTGGTCAGGTCGTAGCGCAGGATCGACGCTGTGGAGCTCGCGTTGCGCTTGCCAGCGGTGCTGCCGATCGCCTCGTAGGAGGCGCCCGACGACACCACCTTGTACCAGACGTCCGGCGGGCAGGACTGTGTGGCGGCCTCATCCGCGACTGCGGACGGCGCCGTCATCAGCCCCGCCCCCAGAATGAGTGCTCCGGTCGCCGCCGATTTCCACATGCCGAAGTGCACTGCGATTCCCCCCAATTGGTTGTGGTTGCCCGATCTGGTCAGTGATCAAGCACTCGGACTAAATCATGTACAGAACAAGCGCAGCAAGACGTAACAAAATTGTTGAGCAACACCTGAGCTTGGAACGACCTCGTCCGAAACGCAGTCGTGGCCACCGCGCTACCTTCAGCTTTCGGAGCCCCGTTTGCTCTGGCTTGAAACATCGCAGCAGGTAGGGATCAAAAAAGGAGAGAGGCCCCGGACAAGATGCCCGGAGTCTCAATGGGGTGCAGGGTTGCTTACTCGTACTCCCGGAGGAGGTCTTCGATACGCCGGTTGGCAACGTCCTGCCGTCCGTCCAAACACTTCGCATAGCGAGTCAGCAGGACCTCAACGCTGTTGCCGGCGCGCTCGGCCACCTCGGTCGGGTCGACACCGGCGTTGAGCCAGGTCGACAGTGCCGGAGGTCGTACGGCCGACTCGCCAGCGGCGAGGAGGCGACGGCTGGCGGGAGCGCGAGGAGCCGGGCTTCCTGCCAGACGCGGTAGTAGGTCGACGACGGGACGACCGAGCCCTTCTCGCTGTCTGATCGTGGAACGAGACCAGCAGATCGCACCCTCTGATCCCCCGCTGATGCTGTCGGCTCTCGTCAACTACCTAACCGCCAACGATGCCAGCCCCGGCTTCTACCAGCTCGCCAAGGAGCTTCAGCTCCTCCCCATGAGTGCGTCGAAGGATGAGAAGGACAGCTTCTGGATCAAGCAGGTACGACGGCTTTACGAACGCCACGGGGCAAGGCCGTCCCTGGCCTGAGCGGCACCCCTGAGTGTCTAACTGCGTGACAACGCCGACGAACAGCGGCGGACAACCGCGGACGTCTGCGGACCATCGCAGCAGGTGAGAGGTACGTCGGCTGGAACACGTGCCCTGTGCGGACTTCGACGTGGAGGACTTGGAAGCTCCCCGCCGCAACATCCTCGTGTTCCACGGTGTGGGCGGGATCGGCAAGTCCACGCTCTCCCGCAAGATCGAGGCATCGCTGGCCCGCAGCGAGGACCGCCGGCGCAATGGGAATCGCCGTCCCACCCCGAGGAGCGGACTCTGCCGGTCCGTATCGATCTCGCGCGCGCCGCGGGCATGGATTTCGAACGCGTCATCCTCACCATCCGTCTTGCCGTCGCCGCGCTCGGCCGGCCGATGCCCGCCTTCGACCTCGCCCTGCGTCGCTACTGGGAGCACAACCACCCGGGCGAACCGATCGAGGACCACCTGCGCCGGGGCGGGCTGCAGAGCCGCTTCAGCGCCGCTGCCGCCCTGCCCCAGCAGATGCGGTCCGCCCTCAGCGATGTCGCCCAGGCCCTGCTCCTGCCCGGCACCGTCGGCAGTGCGCTCGGGCACGGGGCCGGAGCGCTCATCAAAGCGTTACGCCGCATTCCAGTACGTAGGGGACTCCGTCTGGGAACCGCTGGCGCTTCCTGCCACCGATGCCACGTCGTCAGGTGTCCTGCAGACCGCGGCGGACGCCCTGGTGGAAACGCTGAGCGCCATCGCCCGGCGCCAGCACGAGCACCGTGAACGCACGTCCGGTCGGCTCTCGGCCGTCCTCACGTCGGGGCTGCTCCCCGATGACCTCGTCGAACTGGCCACGTACTACCTGGCGAAGGCCCAGCGAGACCTCGGGCTGACCGACGCTTCGCGTCGCGGGATGCAGCGCGTCGCCTCAGCCGGGGGTCGGCTTGCTTCCCCGGCTCGGCGCGGCCTGGCACACCTGAGCCGACTGTCCGGAGACTTCCCGACCGCGGTCGAAGCCGCAGGGAGGCTGAGCTGGGAGGGGCGGCACCATCGGGTGCTGGGAGACGTGTGGTGGGTGCAGGGCGACATGGAGCGGGCGGCAGCCGCCTACCTGGCAGGCCGGAGCGAAGCCGAGGAGCACGGTGGATCGACGGAGAACAGCAGACCCGCGAACGATGGCGCCATCTGATGACGACACGTCGCAATCACCTCGCCACGACTCGTTAGGCTTGCCGCACATGCGCAGATCGCCGGTCGACGAGACGCTACTACGATCGCCGGTCATGGACTGGCTGGAGCGCACCGCGCAACTGAGGCAGTGGACCAGAAGCGGGACCCGCGCTCCGCACAAGCCGTTGCTGTTGCTGTACGCCCTCGGTCGGTTCCAGCAGGATGCCGCCGGCGAACTGCGGTACAGCGCGGTGGAGGAGGATCTGCAGCGGCTGCTGACCGAGTACGGTCCGCCCAACAGGACGACGCCCGCCTACCCGTTCCACCACCTGGTCAGCGACGGTGTGTGGGAGGTGCGCACCGATCGCGGACCGGGCAGCCCCGGCAGCGGGGTGCGGGAGTTGCGAGCCGCGGGGGCCACGGGGCGGCTGGCGCCGGAGCTGCGGGCGGCGCTGCGGCGTGAGCCGGAGCTGCTCGGCAGGATGGCACGGGTCCTGCTCGACCTGCACTTCCCGCCTTCACTCCACGGCGACCTGTGCGAATCTGTCGGCCTGGAGCTGGAGCCGGCGGAGAGCGGACACCTCTCGGCCGCCGTGCGCAGGCGGCGGGATCCGCGGATGCGGGAGCAGGTCCTGACGGCCTACGAGTATCAGTGCGCCTTCTGCGGCTACGACGGCAGGATCGGCGCGGTGCCGGTCGGGCTGGAGGCCGCACACGTGCGCTGGTGGGCGTTCGACGGACCGGACGACGTCGACAACGGACTGTGCCTGTGCTCGCTGCACCACAAGCTCTTCGACAAGGGCGTCCTCGGTGTCGGTGAGGGCCACCGCATCCTGGTCTCCCAGCGCTTCGTCGGCCACAGCCCCGCCGCCCGCGATCACGTCATCGCGCTCGCCGACCGACCACTCATCGGACCTCAACCGGGCACCCGCCCCGTCGCCGCGATTCACCGCTCCTGGCACACCGGTCAGGTCTTCCACGGCAGCCCACGCCCTGCCACTGCCGTCTGACCGTCGAATCGTCGGCCGCGGATCGACGCCGTGCTCGCCGTGATCGCGCGACAGCAGAAGGGCCAGGTCGCCGTCTTCACCTCGGACGTCGACGACCTGGAGAAGCTGGTCCCGGACACGATCGTCGTCAAGAAGGTGTGACCCGGCACGCGTCCCTCAAGGGCCCGCAGCTGGGACGGCACCGGCCCGGGAGCGGGGCATCCCGGGAGCAGGCCCGCCTGTCTGCGTACGGCGCTACGGTGCGCGGCGCTACGGTGCGCGGCAGCTACGCCACCAGCCGTCGGGTTCCGGTCGAAGCGACAACCGAAGCGACAACCGAAGGAGTTGAGGCGATGCCGACGACCTCGACCTGGACACCCCATGTTTCGAGCGTCTTGGCCGTCTGCACCAAAGTGACCTGCGAGAACGGGAACAGGGTGTCGGCGGTGAGGTGGGTGCCGTCCTTCAGCAGGATCGCGAAGACGACCTTCGAAGGCCGGAAGTCCTCCGGTAGACCGCGCCCCTGCCGGGCCGCGGCCACCTTCTCGGCGAACCGTTCCCTCCCCTCCGGAGAGTTCCGCAGAGTCTGTACGGCGACGAGCGCCTGACTGAAGAGATGGCTCAGTGCGTCGGAACCCTTGGCGCGCTGCACCATGACCAGGACGTCGTCCGGGCTCAGCAGGTCGCAGATCTCCACGCCGTTCCCGCGGTGCAGCGCGGTCTGCACGTTGTCGCGGTCGAAGCAGACGTACCCGGGCCGCTGGTCCGGCACGGACGCGTTGTAGGTGCGCTCCTTCTCCCCGAGGACCCACGGGGGCAGGTCGACGGACGGGGTGTCGGCGATCAGCCGCTCGGCGTGCGAGCGGATCGTCTTCAGATACTCCTGGTCGATCTCGTACCAGTGCTCGTCCATCAGGAAGAACCGGCGAGAGTCGAGAAACACCTCCGCCTCGATCCAGCGGAGCGCGCTGGACGTCCAGATCTCGTCGGCCCGGTCGGCGCGGCCGTGCCGGTAAAGAGTGACGGTTCCTTCCCGGAGCGCGTCCACGCGGCTGCCCGCACGCTGGATGCGGGCACGACAGAGGACGTACTCAAGGTCGAGGTCGTCGGTCGACCGGCCGGCCGCGTCGCTGTTGATCCTGGCCCTGAACGCCCGGGCGGCCATGTAGTCGTCCCAGTGGTCGGCGGGGACGGCGACGCTGATTCTCCCGTCAGGCTCCTGACCCAGAAGGTCGTCGAGGACGGCATCCAGGCGGGTGGCGAGGCTGGGATCGTCGACGGGCACGACGTGTTCGACGAACTCCAGCTCCGGGCTCGGCTTCTCCTCGCGCAGCACACGGGCGATCGCACGGATGTCGGCCATCAGGTCGGCGCCCTCCACACCGAGCCGCAAGCGCAGGCCGGCACCGCCCTCGGCGCTGGAGATCTTCGCCGGGTTGTCCCGGGAGATGGTGAGCGGAATGTTGTCCAGGTGGCCGCCGAGGCGGCGCACGATCTGGGCGTGCTCGACGATGCCCAGGCTCCACACCGAGGCCCCGCTCGGGATCAGGGTGATGTCGGTGCGCCCTCCGCCCGGGGTGTGCGACACCAGGTCCCGGATCTTCGCGGGGTCGACCCGGCGGGACGCGAAGCTCAGCCCGAAGCGGTGGTCCTTCAGGCGGTCTGGCACCAGGCGGAAGCCCTGGTCGTAGCCGATCGCGTACACCTCGCCGTCGACGGCCAGCATCAGCAGGCCGGCCGAGCGGTTGACGGGCCGTGACACCTCGATACCCGTCGTTCGGAAGATCTCGTCGCACCAGCTCGCCACAGGCTGCTCGAAGCTGCCGGTGACGAGGACCGCCGGTACACCGAGGTTCTCGGGGACGTCGAAATCCGCGTGGACCCGTTCCAACTGGTCCGCGTCCAGGGCGTCGAACATCGCGTCGGCAGTGGGGGGCACGCCCCTGAGCCGGTACAGGGTTCGCTTGGACGTACGGGCCGTCATGGTGCCGCTCCTCTCATTGTGGTCTTTGCGGATGGTCGCGATAACCGTCCTCGTGGTGTCGTTCTCACGCGTGTCTCCTTCCGGCAGCGCCTCTTCTGGCGCCGATGCGGGTCAGCGGTCCAACAGGGCGACGATCGCCGTGACTTCGGTACGCCACGCGCGGATCTGGTCCTCCGTCGGACCGATCTCGTACTGGTGGTAGTGGCATCCCAGGCAGAGCTGGCTCCACACGGCCTTCGCGCGGCGGGCCGTTCCCGCTTCGGCGCAACCGCGGAGCCAGAGGAACGCGGCCCGCTGGGTGCCCTCCCGGATCGCGCGCGGCGCCCGGTGGGCGGTGAGGCGGTCGGCGACCGCGCTCTCCAGCGCGACACGGAGGGCGAGGGCGGCGCCTCGGCACCGGCTCGCCTTGGCGGCGGACGCGGCGGGTACGGCCGTGGCAGCGGGCGTGGCGGGCTCGCCGGTGTCGGTGAGGAGCAGGTCCGCGGTGTCGAGCAGCTGGCGAATCGTCTGGTTCACGGCCCCTCCTCGGGCTTGCGTACCGTCAGGGCGACGGTCTTGACGTCGTCCACGAAGCGATGGGGGTCCGGCATCGAGGTGCCCGGCGGGTGAGCGCCCTCCTGGCACTGGCGGACGAGGTCCACCGCCCCGGGGCCGCACCGCCTGCGCAGCTCGCGGTAGACGTCACCGGCCCTCTTCGGCTGGTCTCCGAAGAGCCCCAGGGCGGCGATGTCCATCAGGGTGACGGCCCCCGCGACGGTCTTCTCCGCCTCGTGTTCGGCCAGCCCCGCCCGGTGCAGCCGCAGCCACGCGGCCTCGGAGAAGGCGCGTTCGAGGACGGTGCGGCAGAGGCTGGGCAGTACATGGGTCATCGCGACCTGCGGGAGGTTCGGCGTGCGGACGAGGGCACGGGCGTCGGCCAGGGCCTGGCCGACAGGATCGGTCACCCGCCGCACGGTCACCGCGGACCCGCCCTGCCGCTCCACCTCCAGGACGGTCACCGGGAATTCCTGGTTGGTGAAGGCCCGCTGGAGCCGCGTGTCGTGGGTGAAGACCACGACCTGCCGAGTCTCTCCAAGGTCATGCAGCACCTTCGCGAGGCCGTGGACCTTGGCGGGATCCATGGACTGCACCGGGTCGTCGATGACGACAAAGCCGAAGGGGCTGTCCGGCGCGGCGGCGCGCGGCAGGAAGAGCGAGAGCGCGAGGGAGTGCAGTTCGCCCTGGCTCATGACGCCAAGGGCCGCCGCCTCGGTGCCGTCGACGGACACGTCCATCACCAGCTTGCGCACGGTGGCCTTCTCGCTGCCGGTCAGGCGCACGGAACGCAGGTCCACGTTGCTCTGCTGGCGCAGCTCCTCCCAGATCCGCTGCGAGTGGTCCTCGAACGGCCGCAGCCGCTCCTCGCGCAGCTCGGCACGCGCCTCCTTGAGCCACTTACGAGCCGCCCTGACCTGGCACAGTCGGGGCTTTCCGGCGTACGCGGGCCGGGCCCGGTCGAGCCAGCCCGCGAGGCGGGTGACACAGGCGCGCCACTCCTCGTCGAGCTTCTCCAGCTCCCGCAGGGCCTCCTCGCGCAGCGCGGCGCAGGCGTCGGCGAGGACGAGCGCGGCGGTCTCGGCGAGGGCGGCGAGCCGCTCGGCGTCGTCGATCGTCCGGCACGCCTGCCACTCCTCCCACGGGTCCACGAGCGGGGCGGGCAGCCACGAAGGGACCGGCGTGACGAGGTAGCGGACGGCGTCCACCGCGTCCCGCAGTCCGGTGCGGGCCTCCCGCGCGGTCGCGGCCTCCCGCCGCAGGGTCGCCACCTGCTCGACGGCCCGCTCGGCCCAAGCCTCGTCGAGTGCCCGGTCGGACCCGCACACCGGGCAGGTGTCCTCGTCCTCGTGCCGACGGCTGTGCTCCAGGGCCTTGGCCAGCAGTTCCGCGCGCTGGTGGGCGTCCTCGGCGCCCGAGGCGCGTACGTCGTCGAGTACGGCGACGGCCTCGCGCAGCCGGTCCACGGCCGCGCCGACCGCGCCGAGGTCGGGTCCGGTCAGCGCGGCGGTCGTCCGCAGTTCCCGGAGACGGCCCTCGTCCGCGTCGGGCAGTGCGGCCACGAGGGCCTCGAGTTCGACGAAGTCGGGGTCGCCCGCCTTGCCGACGACCACGAGCGCGCGTACCGCCCGCGGGTCGTCCAGCGCGGACAACGCCTCGGCGAGTACGGGCCGTTCCGCCTCGGCCTGCTTCAGCGCGGAGTCGAGCGCCTTCTCGATGCCCTGGAGCCGCTCGTCCGCGTCGGTGAGTTCGCGGAGTCCGAGGATGGCGGCGACCGAGTCGTACTGCTCGCTGGGCCTGCCGTTGAGAACCTTGTCGAGATCCGCGTACGACAGGAAGGGGCTGTAGTCCTTCAGGGCCCGCTCCCAGCCGGTGCCGACGAAGGGCCGACGGCCGTGGCCCGGCCGCCTGAGCTCGACCTCGGGGGCGGTGACGTCGTCGCCGGGCCAGGTGCACGTCAGAGTGGTCGGCCGGGGGTCGCCCGCGATGGCCAGGCGGACCTCGACCTTCGGGTCGGCCCCGTCGTGCAGGTTGCGCCAGTGCCGGCGCCACACCTCTCCCCGCTGCCTGTCCAGGCGGGTGGTCCGGCCCGTGAGCGCGGTCTCGGCGCCTTCGGCGAAGCTGGACTTCCCCGAGCCGTTGCGCCCCACGACGAGGGTGACGCCGGGCTGCGCGGTCAGCGGCAGACGGGCCTTGCGGCCGATGCCGCGAAAGCCGTTGACGCTGATGGAGTCGAGGAACACCCGCTGGTCCGGGTGCGGAGCGGCGGAGGTGCCGGAGGATTCCGTCGCGGTGGCGCCCAGTGCCTCTCGCAGGAGTTCCCGGGATGCCTCGGCGAGCGCCGAGCTTTCGAGGCGGGCGGTCAGGCGGGAGAGCGTCGACGAGTCGCCTCGGCGGTGATCGACCTGCTGGTCAGATGCGTTCGGCTCGCTCTGCGCGGGGTGTTCCGTCATGGTGCTCTCCGCCCTCCGTGGTCGGTTCCGGGGCCGGGCCCGTGCGGTGGGGCGAGGGGTGAGCCTCTCGCTTTGCGCGAGCCCGGTGTGACGGAACAGACGTTAGAGGCGGAGAAGTCACTCAACCCAAGTTATTGACGATAACCCGGGTTATCACAACTCACGTCTCATTACTGGCAGTTGGACGGGCGATGGAAACCTCCGCCCACACCGTCTTGCCCAGCGGGTGGCGCGGTGCCGAACCCCAGCGCACGGCCAGAGCGTCCACCAGGAGCAGCCCTCGGCCCGACTCGCCCTCGGGGACCGACGACGGCGGGGTCGCGGGGGGCCGTTTCGCGGAGGCCGCGTCCGCCACCTCGACGCGGACCAGGCCCGCCGCCGTGTCGAGAGCGACCCGGAGACCGAAGTCGTGTCCGGGCACCCGGCCGTGGAGCACGGCGTTCGCGGCGAGTTCGGCCACCACGAGGGCGACCGCGCAGGACGCGTCCGACGCCGGCGGATACCCCCGCTCCTCCATGTGCCGTACGGCGAGTCGCCGGGCCAGTCGCACACCCCGAGGCGAGGAGGCGAACTGTGCCGCAAGAGGCGGCAGTTCGCTCTGTACGTTCGTCGTTTCTGTCAGCACCGCGTGTTCCGTCCTTGGCTGTCGAGCAGGGGGATGTGGCGTTGCGTGCGCGAGTCACCACGTTCCGCACTCAAGAGTCGTCCGGTCGCCCTACGCTCAACAGGTGACGCGGCCTTACTTTTCCACCCGTAAGGAACGGAAGTGACGTTTTGGCCAACGGAATTGACCCCAGCTCGTCGATGGCCGCGCTGTTCGGTGCGCGGGTCCGCAGACTTCGCCTCGCGGCCGGACTGACCCAGACCGAACTGGGCGACAAGGTCCACGTGGTGGGCACACGGATCACGCAGATCGAGCGGGCGTCCGGAGCGAAGCCGACGCTGGAGCTGGCGCGGGCGCTGGATGCGTCGCTCGGTGCGGACGATCTGCTGGTGGAGCTGTGGCCGTACGTGTACCGGGAGGCGTTTCCGGACTGGTCGCGGAAGTTCATGGAGTACTCGGAGCGGGCGGTGGTGATCCGGCAGTACGCGGCGCATGTGGTGCCGGGTCTGTTGCAGACGGAGGACTACGCACGAGCGGTTCTCGCCCTGGACGCGATGCTCGCCGGCGAAGAACAGTTGGAGGAGCGCGTCGCAGCCCGTATGGGGCGGCAGGAACGACTGAGTTCGCCCGACCGACCGGAGCTGGTGGTGATCCTGGACGAGGCAGTGTTGAGGCGCCCCATCGGCGGCCATGGCGTGATGCGGCAGCAGTTGGCGCGACTGCTCGATGTGGCAGCGGAACGCCACATCAGCGTGCAGGTACTGCCGTTCGACCAGGGCGGACACGAGGCGATGGGTGGATCGCTGACGATCCTGACACTCCCGGACGGCTCGGAAGTGGCGTACACGGAAGGCTCGGACTACGGCCAACTCATCGAAGAACCAGCCAACGTCAGCCGCTACAAGGTGATTTACGATCGGCTGCGGGCGGCAGCGCTGCCCCCGCTCATGTCACTCGACATGATCCGGTCCACCCTGGAGGGCAGCTACCGTGGCGCGAATCTCCCGTCAAAATCTGAACGGCGCCGCCTGGCGCAAGAGCAGCTACAGCAATCAGGCGGGAGGCGACTGCGTAGAGGTGGCCGACGGGTTCCGGGAGGCCATCGTCCCCGTCCGTGACAGCAAGGTTCCGCACGGTCCAGCGCTGTGCTTCGAGGCCGCCTCCTGGGCCGCCTTCATAAGTGAGTTGAAGGCTGGGGACCACCGTCGCTGAGCCCGCCGGGCTCTGGTCACCGTCCACGCCCCGGGCTCACCGGACCCTTGTTCGCGGGGGCCCGGCAGGCCGCTGACCTCCCCAAAGAACCCGGGGAAAGAACTACCCGCCCACCCACCCTCCCCGGCCGCACGGCTCGCGTCACTCGTCCGAGTGACCAGCTTGCAGGCGCGGGATACGGACGGTTACGTTCGCCGCGACAACAGCACACAGACTTCGGCCCCCGCCGGGACTGCAATCCCGAACGAGGGCCTGACCGATCAGGAAGAGAACGACTTCCCGATGGCTGACCCGCAGTCTAACGCGCCCTCGCGCGCCGACGCCGGAGCTCCGACCTCCGGCGTGATCCACGTACGCACCCGCCTCACGGCCGACTTCACCGTGATCTCCAACGCCCTCGCCCAGCGACGCGGCAGCGCGGTCACGGTCGGTGTCGCGGCGTACATCTCCTCGCTGCCCGACGGCTCGTCCGTGACCATCCCAGCCCTGTGCGAGCACTTCAGCGAGGGCGAGATCCTGATCTCACGCGCGCTCAGGGAGTTGGAAGCGGCCGGTTACCTGGAGCGCCGCCGCGAGCGAACGCCCACCGGGCACGTTCGTACCCGCACCTACTTCTACGACGTCCCCGGAGGCGATCCGAACCTGGACCCGGATCCGGACGGCCCTCCCGAACCCCCGAAGCCGCGTCGCCCCCGTAGGCAGGGCACCTCCGCCGCAGTCCCACCCGCATCCGCGCCCGCCGGGGAAACGGTGGCGGCGGCCGTACCCGCCGAGGCGGAGACACCGATCCCGCTTGCCGACGCCGACCCCCGAGCCGTCGCCGTACTCACCGCCCTGCGCCGGTTCGACCCCCGCCTCATCCTGTCCGCGCAGGAAACCGCCCGCCTCGCCCCGGCCGTGGCCCGGTGGCTCGCGGCGGGCCTTCTGCCCACGCACATCACGGACCACCTCACCGCACGGCTGCCGGACCACTTCCTCACGCGCCCGGTCGGCATCCTCGCCTACCGGCTCAAGGAGACTCCCCTGCCGGTACCAGCCAGAAGCACGGAACCCTCCACGCTCCCGGTGGTCGTGCCGATGCGGAACTGCGACGGCTGCGACCGGGGATTCCGTTCGGCGGAACCCGGCCGTTGCCGGGGCTGCCGGGCCGAGGACCAACTCCGCGCGGCCGGCTGAGCCGATGACCGGGTGTGCGGTCCACCCCCAGGTGGGAGGCTTGATGTGGCACGATGCGAAATCCGGCGCCAAGAGGAGGTGGGGCATGGTCGACAGGTTCAACGACGGGCTTCTTACACCCGCAGAGACCGCCTCCTACCTTGAGATTCCGCAGTCGACCCTCACCTCGTGGCTGAAGGGCAAGGCTGCCGGAGCACCATTGGTCCACCAGGTCGAGCCGGTACGGAGGGGGCAGCCGTCGGTACCGTTCATCGCGGTGGCCGAGGCGCACGTTCTTCGTTCTCTGCGTTCCCTGGGACTCCGCATGAGTGAGATCAGGGAGGCGGCCGCCGCCGGGTCGGGCCCGGGGCGGCGGGGAGATCTCCGCAGAGCCCGCGACGGCCAGGTCCCCATCCACGAAGTAGTCTCCGACTATCTCCGCTACCTCACCTGGGAACCGGGCGAGGACTTCCCCTCCAGCCTGAGGCTGAGGCAGTACCCGGACTCCGTCCCCGTCGTGATCGATCCGAGGTTCGGCCGCGGTCTCCCCGTGGTGGCCGCCAACCGCGTCACGGTCCAGGCCATCACCGACTTGTGGGAGGCGGGGGAGACCGTCGAGGACATCGCGTACGACTACGACATGACGCCTGAGCAGGTGGACGCGCTCTGCCGGGCCGTGGTGCACCTTGCCGCCTGAGTTCTTCCTCGGCGGCCCGGCGGCCTACGCCGTACGGCATGACCGTGTTGAGCGCACGTGGCCGTGACGGGAGGGCACCCCTGGTGGTGCTCTCCCGTATGCGTTGCTACTTCGCGGCGGGCGCCCAGAGGGCGGCCACGATCTCCATCTGCTTGAGGACCAGGTCGACCGCCTCGCGCTCCTCCTCCGGCGGGTAGTCGAACATCGCGAGCACGCGGCGGATGCGGGTACGGAGCTTCGCCCGGACGGGTTCGCGGGAGAGCCAGTCGACGGAGAGGTTCTTCTGGATGTCCTTGACGAGGGCACGGGCGATCTTGGCGAGGGTGTCGTCGCCGCCCTCCATCGCCTCGGCCATGTCGCGGTGTGCGACGGCGTCGTAGAAGGCCAGCTCGGCGTGGGTCAGCGGCGGGTCGAACCGCTCGCCGCGGCGGGCCTCCGCGGACACCTCCCGTGCCAGGGCGGCGAGTTCGGCGATCACCTGAGCGCTGGTGAGCTGCTGGAGCATGTAACGCCTCATCAGGTCGTTCAGCCGCTCGGTGAAGCTCTCGTTGCGGACGACGTTGTGCTTGGTCACCTCGCGCATCTTCTGCTGGATCATGCGGCGCAGGGCCTCGGTGACCAGGTGCGGGGTCTCCGAGTTCTCCAGATTGCGCAACTGCGCCTCGTTGAGACGGGTGATGTCCAGCCGGCCGATCCCGGCCTCCGCGTACAGGTCGGTGATGTCGTCGGCGTCTACGACCGAGGCCGCGAGGGCCTGCAGGTAACGCTGAACCTCGGCGCTGAGCGGCTCCCCGCTCGCCTCGCGCTGGGCGGCGTCGAGCTTGATCATCCAGGCCCGGACCTCGCTGAAGAAGGAGATGTCACGACGCCAGTCGTCCAGGTCCTCGCAGCGCTCGGCGATCTCCTTGCTCATCGCACAGACACGGTAGAAACGGTCCAGCCGGGCCGCGCTGTCCTTGAAGCGGACGGAGAGCGGCTTGGCGGGAGGCTCGACCTTGTTGCCCGGGTTCTTCGGGTCACGCAGGAAGTCTGCGGTCAGACGCAGCGCGCGCTTGCGGGAGTCGGGGCGGCCGGTGTCGGCCAGCCACTCCTTCCAACGGCTCCCGGCCAGCAGCCCCTTGATCGTGGCCAGCTCGTTCTTGACCTCGGTGACGGCCCGTTCGATGTCCGCGCCGAGGGTCTGGTCCTTGCGGTCCTGGTCCGAGTACTCGCGCAGGGCCTTGGTGAGGTTGTCGGTGAGAGGCGCGTAGCCGACGAGCAGACCGTCCTGCTTGCCGCGGAATCGGCGGTTGACGCGGGCGAGCGCCTGCATCAGGTTGGCGCCCTGCATCGGACGGTCCATGTACAGGGTGTGGATGGGCGGGGCGTCGTAGCCGGTGAGCAGCATCGAGTGGACGATGAGCAGTTCCAGCTCGTCGTCGGGGTCCTTGGCGCGCTTCTGGACGACCTTCTGCTGGGACTTGCGCAGCGAGTGCTCGCGCAGGCGCTCGGGGTCGGAGCGGTCGCCGTGGAAGACGATCTTCATGACGCCCGTGTCGACCTCGTCACCGACCCAGCCGGGCCGCCGCTCGGCCAGCGCGTCGAAGACCCGTACGCAGATCTCGCGGGTCGCGCACACGATCATCGCCTTGCCGGGGGCGCCGATGTCGGGTTTGACCAGCTCGCGGCGCTGCTCCCAGTGGGCGATCAGGTCGTCGGCGAGCGTCGCTATGCGGTCGTCGGCGCCGTAGACGGTGTTCATCGTCGTCGCGTACTGGATGGCCCGGCGGCGCTCGGCGTCGTCCATGCCCTCGGTGAGGGTGTTGGCCTGCTCGTCGAGCTTGTTCGGGTCGACGCCCTTGGGCAGGTCGACCTTGATGACACGCGGCTCGTGGAACACGCGAACCGTCGCCCCGTCGTCGACGGCGCGCTTCAGGTCGTAGATGTCGATGTACTCGCCGAAGACGGCGCGGGTGTCGGCCTCGGCCTTCGAGATCGGCGTACCGGTGAAGGCGAGCAGGGTGGCGTACGGCAAGGCGTCGCGCAGGTGACGGGCGTAGCCGTCGAGGCTGTCGTAGTGCGAGCGGTGCGCCTCGTCGACGATCACCAGGATGTTGCGGCGCTCGGAGAGAAGGGGATGCGACTTGCCGGCGTCCTTCTCCTCCTTGCTCAGGCCGAACTTCTGGAGGGTGGTGAAGACGATCCCGCCGACGTTGCGCCGCGTCAGCTCGGTGCGCAACTCCTCGCGCGTGTCGATCTGGTGAGCTTTCGCCTCCAGCAGGGACTCGCTGTCGAGGAAGGTGTCGTAGAGCTGGTCGTCGAGGTCGTTGCGATCGGTGATGACGACGATGGTGGGGTTGTTGAGCGCCGGGTGGCGGAGGACGAGCGCGGCCGTCTCCACCATCTCCTCCGACTTTCCCGCGCCCTGCGTGTGCCAGACGACGCCGGCCTGGCCGTTCGTCCGCGATGCCTCGACGACGGCGTCCACCGCCTTGTTCACCGCGAAGTACTGGTGCGGCTTCGCGATGCGCTTGCCGGAGAGGGGCTCGCCCGGCTTGGGCGGGGGGAAGTTGACGAAGTTGCGGGTGAGGGAGAGGAACCGCTCCTGCGTGAACAGGCCGTGCAGGGCCAGGTTCAGCGCGTCGAGGCCGTCGTAGCCGGGTTCGTTGGTGTCGACGCGCTCGCCCTCGTGGTCGACGTTCCAGGGCGCGAAGTGCTCGTACGGCGTGAACGCTGTGCCGTACTTGGCGGTTATGCCGTCCGATACCAGGCAGAGGACGTTGTAGCGGAACGCGATCGGGAACTCCGAGACGTACGTCTGGAGTTGGGCGTGCGCCGACTTGAGGGTCGCGTTCTCGTCGGAGGCGCTCTTGAGTTCGACGACGGCGAGGGGCAGGCCGTTGACGTACAGGACGATGTCGAAGCGGCGGTGACTGCCGTCGGTCTCCCTGACCGTGACCTGGTTGACGGCCAGGTAGCTGTTCGCGTCGGGGTCCGTGAAGTCGACGAGGCGGACGGTGGGGGTCTGCTCGGCACCGAACTCGTCGGTGTAGGTGAGGCGAATGCCGGTGGTCAGGTACTCGTGGGCTTGCTTGTTCTCCGGGTACGCCTCGCGGGAGGCGGGGTCGGTGGCGATGCGCGTCGCCTCGTGGACGGCGGTGGCGGTCAGCTCCGGGTTCAGCTTCTCGATGGCCGCCTGGAGCTCGTCGTGGAGGATCAGGTCGTCCCAGTCACGGCGGTGACCGGTGCCGGGGGCGAGGTCTTTGCCGGGCTTGGTCTGCCAGGCGAGTTGGGCGAGTTCGTCGAGGGCCAGGTGTTCCCAGGTGGCCTCGGTCAGTTTGGCGTCGAGGTGGGCGGGGGTGTGCGTGGGCTCGCTGCCGCTTTCGGTGGTCATACGGCGTCCTCCACGATCTTCTCGGCTTCGCGGACTCGGAGCTTGCCGGACATCAGTTGGGGGAGGAGGGTGTTGCGGAGGGTGGCCAAGGTGCGAGATTCCCCCGTCGCTCGCCGGATCCGCTGGTCTAGCGTGCTCAGCCGCGACTCCAGGGAGTCGACGAACGCAGCCGTCGGCCATCCGATCTCAAGCTGCGTGAACTGCTTCTTGTTGATAGATCCGAAAACGGTCCCCTCCGCTTCGTAGGGAAGCCAAATGGATCTGTCCGCGGAAAGCGCCTGCAAAAGCACGTGAGGATACTTCTCCGAGCGCACGGATGCCAAGCCGCGTCCGATCCCGCACAGCTCTGCCGCAACGTTGATCTGCCCCACCGGAGCTCTGACGCTGACGAGGACATCATTCGCCTCCGCCTGCCTCGTCACCGCAGTGCACCAGACGCGGTACCCAGGGAAACGGAACCCGAAGTCACGAGTCCCTTGATAGAAGGGAAGTCCGTTTCCCTGCTCATTGAACGTCTCACCAGGCGGCGACTGCCCCATCGTCACGTTTGCAATGTCGGCGATCTTCACGGACTCTCGCTCATTAGTCGCCAAGTAGTGTCCCGCCGCAAGCTCCGAGGACGTCACGGCGATGCGCTCGTTGATCGAGATCTTGTCTTCCAAGGCCCCGACCACGCTAGCAATAGCTTTCTGTTCCGACGGCTCCGGCAAGGAGATCTTGATTTGCGTAATGTAATTCCGATTAAGCATGGGCTGAGCGGCTCCGGAGTTATATCCAGAGAAGTCGATCAGATCCAGCAAGTAGTAAGTAAACCTTGGGTCGTTGCCCAAAAAGTCCGTCACGTAGAGTGAAGTATTGAGGGGCCAAAAGTCGACATCGCAATACGTCGCCTTTCCCATGGATGCGCCAGCCCGCCCGAGCACGACTCCCGGGGCCTTCACCATCGCAGTGTCGTGGGTCCCACTCGGGCCTGCCGCACCTACGACAGGTACATTTCCAACTTTTCGTTGGGAGGTCGGAAGGTCATGTCCGCGTTGCAGCTTGACCAACTGATCGAGAGTTGTTTGGCGCCACTCAGCCATCGATCCTCCCCAGCTGCTCCCGCACCACAGCATCAAGACGTGCAGACTCATCCAACTGCTCGAACAGCTCCTTCGTCAGCCGGGCAATCCGCTCCCCCACTGGCTCCGCGTCCGGGTCCTCCTCGACCTCCGTTGCCCCCACATACCGCCCTGGAGTCAGCACATAGTCGTGCTTCTCGATCTCCTCCAGCGTCGCGCTGTAGCAGTAGCCCGGCACGTCCTCGTATGAAAGGCCCTTGTCCCTCGCCGACTTGGTGCCCCGCCACGCGTGGTACGTGTCGGAGATCTTCTCCAGGTCCTCCTCCGTGAGGATCCGCTCCGTGCGGTCGACCATCGTGCCCATCGCTCGCGCGTCGATGAACAGCACCCGGCTCCGCCGGTCCTCCAACGCCTTCGTGCCCTGCGGCGACTTGTCCTTGGTCAGGAACCACAGGCACGCCGGGATCGCCGTCGTACGGAACAGGTTGGCCGGCAGGGCGATCATGCAGGACACCAGGTCCGCCTCGACCATCGCCGCGCGGATCTCGCCCTCCCCCGACTGCTTCGACGACATCGAGCCGTTCGACAGGACCACGCCCGCGCTGCCCCGGTCCCCCAGCTTGGACACAATGTGCTGGAGCCAGGCGTAGTTGGCGTTCGACTGCGGCGGAACCCCGTACCGCCACCGCCTGTCGTCCGACTTCCTCGCCCAGTCGGACATGTTGAAGGGCGGGTTGGCCATGACGAAGTCGGCCTTCAGGTCAGGCAACTTGTCGTCCGCGAACGTGTCCGCCCAGCGGTCGCCGACGCCCTTCGGGTCCATGCCGTGGATGGCGAGGTTCATCTTGGCCAGGCGCCACGTGCGCTCGTTGGCCTCCTGGCCGTAGACCGCGATGTCGTGCGTGTGGTCCTTGCCGCGCCGCTTCGCGACGAACTTGCCGCTCTGCACGAACATGCCGCCCGAGCCGCACGCCGGGTCGTACACCCGCCCCTCGTACGGCTCCAGCACCTCGACGATCAGGCGGACCACGCTCGCCGGCGTGTAGAACTCACCGGCCCGCTTGCCCTCCGCACGGGCGAACTTCTCCAGGAAGTACTCGTACGTCTCACCCAGGACGTCCTGTGCGGGGCGGTCGCCGTGCCCCGTGAAGCGCGCGTCGCTGATGAGGTCGACGAGTTCCTTCAGGCGCTTCTGGTCGACGTTGTCGCGGTTGAAGATCTTGGGGAGGACGCCGGTGAGGGTCTTGTTGGCCTTCATCACCTCGTCCATGGCGGCGTCGAGGAGCTTGCCGACACCGCCCTCCGCGCTGGCCGCGTTCTCGGAGATGTGGTCCCAGCGGGCGGTCGGCGGCACCCAGAAGACGTTCTTCTCGGTGTACTCGTCTTTCTCCTCAAGGAAAGCCGCCCGGCGGTGCTCGGGGATCTGGGCCAGCTCGGGGTCGGCGGCCAGTTCCTCGCGGCGTTCGGTGAAGGCGTCGGAGACGTACTTCAGGAAGACCAGGCCGAGCACGAACTCCTTGTACTGGGCGGCGTCCATGGAGCCGCGGAGCTTGTCCGCGGCCTTCCACAGGATGTCCTGGATCTCCTTGGTGCTGGAGACACTGAGCAGTTCGCCCTGTCCGGCGGCTGCCGCGGCTCGCTTGCGGGGAGGCATCGTTCCTTCTTCCGACTCGTCGGTGGATGGGTTGCATACGGTGGATTCGGCTACGTGCGGTTGATGGTTCGAGGTTCGCCGAGCGTGAGGGTGCCGTCTGCCAAGCCCGCGATCGTCAGGCGGCGGGCCTCGGCGAGGGCGTCGGCCTGGGCGCGCAGCAGGCGTTCCCGGCGTTCCGTCTCGGCCAGTAGGGCGTCGAAGCGCAGGACCTCGTCCGGGTCGAGGTCGGGAAGCTGGTAGTCCTCGGCACGGCGGGCGGGGCGTACCGCGCTGGGGCTGCGGGCGGTGCCGCGGGCCGCGCCGAGCAGGGCCGCGAGGACCCGGGGGGTGAGCGGGCGGGCGGCGTCGGCGTTGACGCGGAGCACGCGGGCCGGGAACGCGACAACCGAGAAGCCGTCGTGGTCGACGTGCACGCCGAGGCGGGGCGCCAGGGTGTAGACGACGTCACCGGGCTCGGTGAGCGCCGCCCGTTCGTACGTCGTCGCCAGCAGCAGGCGGTCGATGCGGCGTTCGCCAACGGGCCGTTCGCCGGTGATCTCCTCGGGACCCAGGACGGTGTGGTGGCCGTCCCGGGTGAGGTCCTTCTCGTCGACACGGTGGCCAGGGAGCCGGGTGACCCTGCGTGCGGTGATCAGCTTGCCGAGGGTGGTGCGCTCAGGCAGGCGGCCCACTCTGCGCTGTACGGCTCCTCGGTAAGGGCCTCGCTCGTCCTCGTACGACCGAGTGTCCGCCGTCGCGCGCTCCAGGCGAGCCTCGGCCTCGGCGATCAGGGCGGGGCGTTCGGTGACCTTGTCGGACCAGATCGCGGAGGCCGGCGGCGCGGGCGGGGTCAGGGGACCGCCGAAGGCCCGGTCCAGGTCGGCGACGGGGACCACACGGCCGTAGCGCGGGTCGTGACCGTCGAGTCCTCGGAAGCCTTCTGCCCTCCAGAGGAGGACGTCCTCGGCGAGCCGCACGCGCACACCCGGCGTGAGCTCTTCCGAGCTGATGTCGGCCAGTAAGACCTTGCCCTCCGCCGCCGGGACAGCACCGCGTGTGAGCGTCCACAGCGCGGGACGGTAGCCGGGGCGGAAGGGCAGGACCCCGCCTGGAAGCGCGATGACCGACTCGACGATGTTCTCGCGCAGGAGGGCCGAGCGGAGCTGGGCGGCCTCGGTGCTCTTCAGTTCGTCGACGAGCGCGTCGGCCGGTCCGAGGACGAGGGCCGTGCAGCCGGGGCGGAGGAGGTAGGCGACGCGTTCGAGCTCCGTCAGGGCGGCGAGTACCGAGCGGTCCTCGCCGGGGCGGTACGGGAGCTGGGAGACTACGAGGTCCGGGTCCGCGAAGCGTTCCTCCAGGTCGGTGCCGGTCTGGACGTCGAGGTCGAGTTCGCCCACGCCCGCCAGCAGGAGGCGGCGGCGGGTGATGCGGGTGAGCCGGTCGTCGGGGTCGGCGGCGAGGACGGTGACGCGGTCGCGGTCCTCCGTGTCGTCGACGAGCGCGGCGAGCAGGTCGCCGGCGCGGGCGTGCGGGTCGGCGAGGGTGAGGGATTCGCCTCGCTCAAGGCGGACGCGGAGGTCGGTGAGCTGGGTGAGCAGGCTCCGCAGCTCCGGGGTGACCGCGTCGGCGGCGAGGGAGTCCAGCCCGAGCCGGGAGCGGGCGGCGAGCAGCCACTCGTACGCGCCGCGCTCGTCGTAGGCGGATTCGACCAGGTCCTCGGCGAGGCGGGCGAGCGGGGCCGCCGTGGCGTCGATCGCGCGAAGCTCGCGGAGTACGAAATCGTCCTCGGCGTCGATCCGTTCGGCTCGGCGCAGCAGCGCGGACCAGAGGGCCTCGTCGGCTTCGGCGTCGGGCGGGGAGGCATTCGGGCCATCGTCGGCCAGCGGCCGGCCGTCGAGCCGGCGCAGGCACAGCAGGCTGCCCAGCGTCTCGACCAGCTGCCACGGCGTGAAGCGGTCCCGCAGCGCGATGATGCCGAAAAGGGCCAGCTCGGACCGGAGCTCCTGCGGGACGGCGTTGCCCAGGCCGGAGGCGATCAGCCAGTCGGTCACCTGTACGCCGTCGAACAGCGGTCGTCCCGAGTTCTCGGACACGGCGGCGGGGAAGTCCGGGTGGCGGCGGCGCCAGGTGGAGACGACAGGCCGCTTCACCCGGGCGAACGTCGCGATGTCGGACATCGACAGCAGGAGGGGCAGCGGCGCTGGGGAGCGGAGTGCCGAGTCCGGCAGACCGGTGATCACGGTGCGCGCCCCTCCCCCGCCCATCTATCGTCACATCAGCCGCTTCGGCCATCAGGCCGGGCCTCGTCTTGCGTCACGGCTCCGCTTGCAGCGGATTCTCGCCCGACGCCACAAGACGATACGCCGACCTCGGCGACGTGAGTGCACCTTCACTTGATAATGACGGTTATCAGACCTGGATGCAGATTCACCCCATGGGGCTGTCTCATCCGGCTGGGTGATTCACATCCGAAGTGCCGCTGTCTCCCGAGAGATGCGCCGGAATGGCGGATCGGTTTCCCGACCGGACAGCACTGAGGGGGTGGCAGCGGGAAATGTTCGAGCACAGCCGTGGTCCGTCTTGCCGCAAGGGGCTCACTGCGCGGCGCACCCACCGGTCAGCGGCGGGAGCTGGCGGCATGGCTGCGCGACCTCCCGGAGAAGGTGAGGTTCTCCGCCGGAGTGCCACAGGCGCCGGGCGCGTCGGGCACCCGCTCACTCGCTTCGCGCTGGGGCTCCCCCTGGCGAAGAGCCGCTCCAGCCGCGACCGCCCCCCGGTCCCCGGGAGTAGGTCATCTGTCGAGGGATCCGCGATCACGACCGATGTCCGAAGCTGATGCGCATCAGCCGACTGTCAGCCCAGTCTTCGAGCCGAGTCGGCCGGATGGTGCCGGGGTCGTGGGGCTGATTGAGATCCGCCACGATCTCCGCCAGCACGACCTGACGTTCAGTTGGGTCGGTGACAGGCGTGGCCCGTGCAGGCAGGTCCGCGCGGATCCCGTTCTTGAGGTGGAAGGTGAAGTCGGGATCGGCGAGAAGGTTCGCATGCCAGTCGGTCGCGGCACCGCCGGCGCCGCTGCACAGGTAAGTGGCGCCCGCGGCTCGGTAGAAGAAGATCTCGATGCGGCGTGCTCGGCCGGTGCGGCGCCCCTGCGTCGTGATGTCGATGATCCGTTCCCTGGTGCCCGCGGCGGGGGTGATCTCGATGGCTCGTCGGATGTGGTGGGGCAGGTGGGATGAAGACGCGTCCCGTGCGGAGTCGTTCGACCCGGTCGTGTCTGGAGTGCTCATGCGGTCTCGGCCTGAAGGGCGGGGCCGAGGAGGAGTCCACCGTCGATGACGTACTCCGACCCCGTGATGAACGACGCGTCCGATGACGTGAGGAACAGGAGAAGACGGCTGACTTCGGTCGGCTCCCCGAGCCGGGGGACGGCGAACGGCTCGGGCGAGTAGAAGTCGGCGATTGCCGCGACTGCGCCGGCTGCTGGTTCGTGGATGAAGGAGGTCGATATCACGCCGGGGTGGATGGTGTTCACCCGGATGTGGTCGCGGCCGAGCTCGAGTGCTGCCGTTTGGGTGAGGCCTCGCACGGCCCACTTGCCGGCGACGTACGGCGCGTAGTGAGCCGTGCCGCCCAGGCCCATGGTCGAGGCGATGTTGACGATGGCTCCCCCTGCTGCGCGGCGCAGAGCGGGGGCTGCGACCTTGATGCCGAGGAAGGTCCCTGTGAGGTTGATGTCGAGGATGCGCGACCACGTGGCCTGCTCCGTGTTTTCGATTGTTGCGGGCGGATTCTGCACGCCCGCGTTGTTGACGAGCACGTTCAGGGCGCCGAAGGCGCTCTCGGCGGCCAGCACAGCGGCGGACCACGAGCTCTCGTCGGTGACGTCAAGGCGGGCGAAGCGAGCGCGGGTCCCGAGCTCGTCGGCGAGAGCGGCGCCGCGTTCCGCGTCGATGTCGCCGATCACCACGTTCGCTCCCTCCGCGTGAAAGGCGCGCACGTGGCTCGAGCCCTGGCCGCCGGTCCCACCGGTCACGAGCACGGTCTGGTTGTCGAAGCGGGGCATCGGATGTTCCTTGGGTACGTGGGTGAATGACCGGGATCACCAGTGATGAACGGCGGCCAATGGTGAGCCGGGCGACTCACCATTGCCCCGACACTAGGTCGGCGGCAGTGGCGAGTCAAGCCACTCACCTCGTATGCTCGGCCCATGAGCAGAGTCGTGACGACGTATCACCAGCGCGTCGCCCAGGAGAAGCGCGCGCTGATCGTGACGGCCGCGACCGCACTGTTTCTCGAGTTGGGCTACGACCGGACGTCGCTGGCGCGGATCGCAGAGCGCTCGGGCGTTTCGCGGGCCACCTTGTTCAAGCAGTTTCCGAGCAAAGCCGCCCTGTTCGACGCCATCGTGACCGAGTCCTGGTCGACCGCCGACGAGGAGGATCCTCCGCCGGCAGGCAACGTCGTCGACGGACTCGGCATCATCGGTCGCCGTTACGCCGAGTTGCTGGGCCGCGCCCAGATGACCGACCTGTTCAGGATCGTCATCGCCGAGCTGCCGCGGTTCCCTGAGCTGGCCCATGCGCAGTTCTCGCACGGGAAGATGCCCTACTTCGAGTCCGTACGCAGCTACCTCCTGGCTGAGCACGAGGCGGGAACGGTGCGGGTCGAGGACGTGGACCTCGCAGCCACCCAGTTCCTGGGCATGATCTCCAACTACGTCTTCTGGCCGACTCTCCTGGTGCCGGGCTGGGAGGTGAGCGCCGAACGCGTCGCTCAGGTAGTCGACGAGGCCGTCCGCACCATCGCCGCCCGGTACGCCGCGACTGGACCAGGGGCGTCCACCAACGACTGAGTCCCGCCGACCGCGACCGAGTCCCGCCGCCACCGAAGAAGCCGATGCCTACGCAATCGAGGCCGTCGACACCAAGGGCGTTCGCGGAGCATCCCGGGGCATCCGGGGGCATCCGGGGGCGGACGCCGAGGGAGGGAGTCTCGATGTGTTGACCCACCTCGATCAGCCTGGCATCAAGCATCAGCACGGCCCGACAAGAGGCCTCAGCAGCGGGCCCAAACGTGCAAGGCTGCGCTCTCGGGGTGGAAACTCCCAACGACAGCAAGAGGGGTGGCCCAAGACCCGCAAGCCAGGCCCGCAGCTGCACCCTCATCTGTGAGGAGCCGCTTCGGCGAGGTCCCCACCTCCCTCATCAGGGTCTTGCGAGTGTGGCGCCTGCCGTGCGGAGTGAGCCCCGGGGCGATCGGCACCCAGCACGTGTCGGCCCGCCCGGATGCTCCTCGCCCGCGTGCCGGGATGCCCGGACACGGCTCAGCAACCACAGGCACTGACCGCTCTCGAGTACCCGCTGCGGCGGGTCATCGGCCCCTTGACCGCGATCACCTGCGGGAGGAGCATCCTTTCACCGATAAAGGAGTTGTGATGCTGCGGTTCATGGACTGGTCCGTGGTCGCGATGGGGTGCGCGCTGGTCCTCACGAGTCTCGGCGGTCGATGGTGGGAGCGGACCAAGGTGCGGAAGGGAGGCAGTCCTGATCGGGACATGCGTTTCCTCTGGGCATGGCTCCCCCTCCTCATGGGCCTGGGGATGATCAGCGCCAAGCTGCCGAGCTTGCTGCTCGCGCCTCACCAAGTCGTCATGATCATGGACACTCTCAACGGCGTACTGGCGGCCACAGGGCTGATCTTGGCCCTCCGGGCGGGGCGTCGCTTCTCTCGGGCGCGGAGTCTTCGCACCCTCGATTGACGGCAGCACGGACGGCAACCAACGCGGACGGCAGCGGCACGATCACCGATACCGCCGAGCTCGGAACCGATGAGGACCAGATCGGCAGCTCGGGCGAGGTAGACCGGGAGCGCCTACTATGGGGTAATACGGGATAGATTCTGGGGAATCTGCGATGGGACTTGGCGCCAGGATTCCAGTGAGGAAGCGTGGGTTTCTTGCTCGTGGGGCCGTGGGGATCGTGGTCGTCGTCGGGCTGGTTCTGGCTGCGGGTGGATGTGGGGGCGGGGGAGAGAGTGGGGACGGGCGGCTCAGCGTGGGGGTGTTGCTTCCGGGAGGCGGGGCCTCTCGGTTCGGGCAGTTCGATCGGCCTCTCATCGAGGCGAAACTGAAGGAGCTGTGTCCTGGGTGTTCCGCTGTCGTGGCCGCCACGCCTGATCCGGCGGTTCAGCGGCAGCAGCTCGAGGCCATGATCGTCAGGGATGTGGACGTTCTGATCATCGCCGCCGTTGATCCGCAGTTGCTGCATCCGTCGGTCGAGGCCGCTCATCGGGCCGGGATTCCTGTTGTCGCCTACGACCGGCTCGCCCAGGGGGCCATCTCCGGGTATGTGACGTTCGACGGCGCCACTGTCGGGCGGCTTCAGGGGGAGGCCCTGCTCAAGGCCATGGGGCCTCGGGCTTCGGGTGGGCAGATCGTCATGATGAACGGGGCCACCACCGATCCCAACGCCGGCTGGTTCAAGCGGGGGGCGCTGTCCGTCCTCGAGGGCAAGGTGAAGATCGGCAAGTCCTACGACACCGCCGGGTGGCGGCCCGAGAACGCCTTTGTGAACATGAAGGGCGCCATCGCCGCCCTGGGGGCCGGGAACATCGACGGTGTCCTTGCGGCCAATGACAGTCTCGCCGGGGCCGTCATCTCCGCTCTCAATGCCACCGAGGTCAGGCCGCTGCCGCCGGTCACCGGGCAGGATGCCGACCTCGCCGCCGTGCAGCGGATCGTCCGGGGCGATCAGTACATGACCGTCTACAAGCCGTACAAGCCCGCGGCCGACGCCGCCGTCGAGATGGCCGTCGCCCTCGGGCGCGGGGAGTCGGTGGCGTCCATCGCCACCGGGAGCGTCGACAACGGGACCACCGAGGACATCCCCGCCGTGCTCCTTCCGTCCGTCTCCGTGACGGTCGGGAACATCAAGGACACGCTCGTCAAGGATGGTATGTACAGCATTAGTGAGATTTGCACTCCTAAGCTGCGGTCTGCGTGTGAGGACGCAGGACTGATCCGGTGAGGAGGTGGCCTCCGTGCCTCAGCCCCTGCTCGCGTTGCGTGGCGTCTCCAAGCGGTTCGCCGCCGTCCAGGCGCTGGTGGACGTCGAGCTGGAGATCCGGGCCGGGGAGGTGGTCGCTCTCGTGGGCGACAACGCCGCCGGTAAGTCCACCCTGGTCAAGGTGATCTCGGGGGTCGGTCCCGCCGACAGGGGCGTCATCGAGTGGCAGGGCAGCGCGATCCAGATCAAGCGGCCCCAGGACGCCCAGGGGCTGGGCATCGCGACCGTCTACCAGGATCTCGCGATGTGCGACAACCTCGACGTCGTCGGCAATCTCTTCCTCGGGCGGGAGATCCATCGGTTCGGGATTCTCGACGAGGTGGAGATGGAGCGGCACACGAACGAACTGCTGCACACCCTCTCCATCCGTATCCCCGATGTGCGGGCGCCGGTCGCCTCGCTCTCCGGCGGTCAGCGGCAGGTCGTCGCGATCACGCGTTCACTGCTGGGCACGCCCCGGCTGCTGCTGCTGGACGAGCCCACCGCCTCGCTGGGCGTCGAGCAGACCAGTCAGCTCCCCGACCTCATCGAGGCGCTGCGCGACCGGGGCCTCGGGGTGCTGCTCATCAGCCACAACATGGGCGACATCAAGGCCGTCGCCGACCGGGTGGCCGTCCTGCGTCTCGGCCGTAACAACGGGCTCTTCGACGTGAACACGACCTCCCAGGAACAGATCATCTCCTCCGTCACCGGCGCGGCGGACAACGCCGTCGGCCACCGTTCGACCCGCCCGGAGGAGACGTGGCCGTGAAGGGGAGGCCGCCGCTCGAGGAGTACTTCGGCACGGTGCGTCGGCGGCTGCACGAGCGCGATCTCGGGCCGCTGCCCGTTCTGCTCGCTCTCGCCGTGACCTGGGCGGTCTTCCAGGGGCTCAACGACAAATTCCTGTCGCCGCGCAACCTGTCCGTCCTGAGCGTGGACATCGTCGGGACGGGCATGATCGCCGTCGGCATCGTGTTCGTGCTGCTGATCGGGGAGATCGACCTGTCGGTGGGGTCGCTCGCCGGGCTGGCCGGCGCCATGTTCGCGGCGCTGAACGTGAACCTCGGGATGCCGGAATGGCTCGCGGTCGTCATCGCGGTGCTCGGCGGGGCGGCCGCCGGGAGCGTCCAGGGGCTCTTCTTCGCCAAGATCGGGGTGCCCGCGTTCGTGGTGACGCTGGCGGGGCTGCTGGCCTGGAACGGCCTGATGCTCTACCTGCTGGGGACCGAGAGCACCATCAACTTCAGCGAGGACGGACTGGTCGCCATGCTGACCAGCCACTACTTCAGCACCGCGGTCGTCACGTACGGTGTGGCGGTGCTGGGCACGGTGGCCTACCTCCTCGTCTCCTTCCACGATCGGCGGCGGCGCGGCGCCGCCGGGATGCCGCACCGGGCCGTGAGCGAGATCTGGGCGCGCACGGCGCTGCTCGCGGCGACCGCGTTCGCCGTCGTCTATGTGCTGGGGCGGTTCGAGGGGCTGCCGCTCGCGCTCCTCATCTTCATCGGGGTCATCGTCGCCACGGACCTCTTTCTGCGGCGCACGCCCTACGGGCGGCAGGTGCTCGCCCTGGGCGGCGGGGTGGAGGCGGCGCGGCGGGCGGGCGTCCATGTGGCGCGGGTGCGGATCGCGGTGTTCGTCGCGTCGGGGGGACTGGCCGCGATCGGCGGTCTGTTCGTGGCGTCGCGGCTGACGTCCGCGAGCTCGGTGCCGGGCTCCGGCATGCTGCTGATCAACGCCGTCGCCGCCGCCATCATCGGCGGTACGAGCCTGTTCGGCGGGCGGGGCTCGACCTGGTCCGCGCTGCTGGGGGTGCTCATCATCCAGTCGATCGCCTCGGGCATGGCGCTGCTGGGGGTCGAGCCGCCGGTGCAGTTCATGATCACGGGCGGGGTGCTGCTGGCCGCGGTGGTGTTCGACTCGTTGGCGCGGCGGGCCGCGGAGTCACGGGGGCGGGTCTAGGCCCCTCGCAGCCCTCCCAGGGGCCAGATCCCCCGCCTCTCGAGCCCCTCAAGCCTCTCGAGCCCCTGGAGCCCCTGGAGCCCCTGGACCCTGGCCTCCAGGTGCGGCGGCGGCTCCGGGCTCAGCTCAGTGCGCCGCCCCGTCCGGTTCGCCCGCCGCTGACGGGTGGACGTATCTGCCGTGGTCGAACGGGGTGAACCAGTCGCCGATCGCCGGCGGAGAGGCCGCCAGGGGAGAGACCGCCAGGGACGGGACTCCGAGGGCCGCTTCCACACCGTCCTCGTCGATGCCGTCCGGCGAGTCCTCGTAGAGCCAGTCGTAGAGCCACTCGTGGTCCATGTCCTCGAACACTCCGGCGGCGAACGCGTCGAGGGCGGCCGAGACGTCGTCGTCGAGGAGTTCGTACAGCTCCAGGGTCATGGTCGCCTGGCCCAGCAGGAACCTCAGGGCGAGTCCCTCGGCGACGCAGCTCAGCCGTTGGAAGCTGCCGTCGGTGAAGCGGGTGGTCATGGCGATCACCGTGACGAGGAAGCGGCGGGCGAAACGGGCGTCGTACTGGAGCGCGTAGCGGTCGGGAAGGCGTTCCAGGTGCCAGAGGGGGCCTTCGCACTCGGCGACGGTGGCGTCCTCCTGGGTCAGGACCTGGACGTCCTCGAACAGCTCGTCCACCAGGAGGTCGGTCGCGTGGACGAGGGCGCCGGCGGCGAGTCGGGCGCTCTCGGTCGGGACGGCGTCCTCGAGCACGCCGAACACGGCCGGTGGGAAGGAGCGCAGTTCGTCCGCCAGGCTCAGCATGCGGATGCGCGCGGCCTCGCTCTTCGCCCCGGCCGCGCGGCCCTCCGCGACGCCGTCGGTAGCCGGGACCTCGGCGTGCCGGGCCTTGCGGACGGCGGGGTCGTCGGGCGGGGCATCGGGGCCGTCGGCCGCGTCGAGGCTCTCCTTGGCCAGATCCTGGTGCAGTTCGACCTCGCACCGGTCGATCTTCCAGTCGGCCAGCAGTTCCGTGCGCTCCAGCAGTTCGTCGACCAGCGCCTGCACCGAGTCCTCGGCGAACTCCAGGGCGGGAGCCTCCACGATGACCTTCAGCAGGGCTCCGCCGGAGTAGACGGCCACGATGGTGTCGAGAACTTCGACCTCCACACCGTCGGGCCCCTCGACGGCCCTGACGGACTCGAATCCGTCCTCGATGAGCGCCACCGCGCCGGCGCGCTGGAGCGGGTCCATCTCCGGAGTGCCCTCCGGGATGCTGATGTCCACGGTCACTACGTACGTCACATGTCCGAGCCTCGCAGGAAGGGGCCGCTCTGCGCGAGGGGATGGGCCCGCCCACGAGGAAGCTCTTCGTCCTCGTTCAGGCCGAGTACACGCGCCGTTACGGTTTCGACGACACCACGCGATGGACGAGCGCCTGCCGAAAGAAGCGACGGCTGTCCTACGAGCCCCCGTGCGCGGAGGGAGCGGGGGTGCAGGGGGCAGGGGATGTTTCAGTGATCCCGATCACAACGAGAAGGGAGCTGCGCCGTCCGCTCCCGTCGGACCAGCAGGCTTGTTAGCCTTGGCCATAGCCCGGTCGCTGGTGCATCCCCCGTCACCAGCGACCGGGCCTTTGCGTGCCGACCGGCACCGGGTGATCCGCGCGCCGGAGTCCCTCAGCCGGAGCCGCCCGGTCCCGCGCCGGCGGCCTGGGCCAGCCAGTGGGCGATCCGGCGCAGCGTGGTCTCGTCGACGTGGTCGACCAGGGCCTGGACGGCAGCCTCGTCGTCCGGGGCGAGGTCGTAGAGGCCGGCCTTGCCCAGGCCCGCCATGAGAACCTGCTGGCGGCGGTCCTCCATGCGTTCCGCGAGCTTGGCGTGGCCCTGGGGGGCAGGCCCCTCGGCAGACGGCGCCGGAGAGGCCGCCGTCTCCGCCCCTGGGACGGCCGGGTCGAAGCGCTCCCACTCCGCGCCTGCCCCGGCTTCCCCCGCCTTCCCGTTCCCCCCTGCCTTCGGACCCCACAGGGCGACGACCGCCTCGTCGCCCCGGGCCCGTTTGACCTGGGTCATCTCGCCGATCGCGTACAGCACGGGCGTGCGGTCGGGGGAATCGGCGGCCTGCCGCCAGGACGCCGAGGGCGGGTCGTAGAACATCGCCACCCAGCGGGGAGCTCCCGGTGGCTGCGGGCTCGCAGTCGCGGTCGAGCTCGGAGTCGGAGAAGGAGAAGGAGAAGGCGAAGGAGTCGGAGTCGAAGTCGGAGTCGGAGTCGGAGTCGGAGTCGGATGGGTCGAACCGGTCGAACGGGTCTCCATGGCGCTCGCCCCTTCTGCGTCGGTGCACGTGGGTCGGCGGACGTGCTTCGGCGCAGCAGACGATATCTGACGGACCGTCAGGTATCCAGGCTCGGACGGTCTGCTTGACCGCCGCCGCGATCGCCGGACGGGATGGCGAGGCGGCCCGAGGAGCCGATGCGCACCGACAGCACGGTGCCGGTGTCGCAGGCCGCCCGCCTGCCGCACCGGGTTCCAGTACGGGCGTGGGCGTGGAAGCTCGGGTGGCCGAGCACCGCCGGGTTCTCCGGGAACGTCATCGAGTGGCAGCCCTTGGCGGCGACCCGGATTCAGGCGCCGCCGACGCTGTCGCGGGCGAGGGCCGCTGCCCGTTGGTCGTTGCAGACCGGGAACGGGGCGTCGGCGGCGACCGGGTGTCGCTGATGGGCCTGGAGGGCGGCGCTGACCAGTGTCATGAGCAGGTCGATGTCCGTCTCGCACTCCAGATGGACGGTCACCCACGGCGAACCGGGCAGCAGCCGGATGGCGCTGGAGTGCCGCAGATCCCTCTCGAACCGACGGATCGCCTTCGCGGTGAGATGCAGGTCGACACTCCGGTCGGAGTGGAAGTGCGCGATCTCGACCCCGCCCGAGCGCAACGCCCGACCGGTGCCGCAACTGGGCCGGCCCTCCACGAGGTCCGGCCAGATCGCCAGTCGTGTCAAGGCACGCGAGGCCGCCGTCATGGACCCCATCATGGGGCGATCACCGCCCGGCCACCAGAGGTCGAGAAAGGCTTAACCGGGCTGTATCGCGGAGAGTTCCACTCCCTCGTTCCACTCCCTCAGTTGTTCCACGACTCGTCGTAGGGGTCGCGGGGAGTCTTGGTCGGTTTGGCGTCGGTGACCTTGATGAAGGGGATCGGGCCGTTGTTGACCGGGTCTCGGGTGGTGCGGGGGGTGTAGGCGCCGGTGACGGTCATCCAGGTGTCCGGTTGGAGGACCGGGGGGATGGCGCCGGTCAGGCCGACCTTGACCGGCTGGGCGTCGGCGGCGCAGCAGTTGAGGGCCATGCGGATCAGGTACGGGGTGCCGTCGTGGTCCAGGGCCACGAAGCCGGTGAGCTGGACCTCGCGGCCGGTGAGGGTGCGCCCGTGGTCGTACACGGCTCGGCCCGCGTAGTCGACGACGCTGAGGGGCAGCGGGTCCGTGGCGGGCAGGGCGGGGTAGGCGAGGGGCTCCTGGAGGGCCGTGCCGGTGCGGGTCGCGCTGTACGAGCCCAGGGCCGGCGGGGCGACCAGGATCAGCGCCAGGAGGGGGAGGATCAGCAGCCAGGAGACCCGGGGTTCGGGGTGCGGGGCGTGGTCCGGGGCCTGCGCCTGCTCGCGCCTGGTTCTCTTGCGTTCGTACCAGGCCGTCGCCAGCGCCGTCAGGATCAGGACCGCGCCTGCCGCCAGCAGCAGGGGGCGCAGGCCCGCCTTCACATAGCGGAGGTAGAGGTCGGTGGTGCCGGCGTGCAGGAGGGCCGCGCCGAGGAGGAAGAGGACGGCCGCCTGGGACTGTCGGTTCACAGGAGTATCCATCCCGTCAGCAGCGCCGACGTGATCGCCAGCAAGAAGGTCGCCGGGGCGAAGCGCAGGGCGAAGCCACGGCCGAAGGTGCCCGCCTGCATCGCGAACAGCTTGAGGTCGATCATCGGGCCGACCACCAGGAAGGCGAGCCGGGCCGTGAGGGAGAACTGGGTGAGGGAGGCGGCGACGAACGCGTCCGCCTCCGAGCAGATGGAGAGGATCACCGCGAGGACGGCGAGGGTCAGCACGGCGACCGCCGGGTTGTCCGCCGCCGTGCGCAGCCAGCTCTCCGGGGCGACCGCCTTCAGGGTCGCCGCCGCCATCGCGCCCACGACGAGGAAGCCGCCCGCGTGCATCACGTCGTGCCGGACGGAGTCCCAGAACGCCGCCCCCTTCGTCTCCCCCTCGTGCGGCGCGTGCTCGGGCAGCCGCAGCCAGTCCGTGCGGCCCAGCCGTTGCCACAGCCAGCCCATCGCGCACGCCGCGAGCAGGCTGGCCACGAACCGGGCCAGCACCATCTCCGGGTTGCGGGGGAAGGCGACGGCCGTGGCCGTCAGCACGATCGGGTTGATCGCCGGGGCGGAGAGAAGGAAGGCGAGAGCCGCGGCCGGGGTGACGCCCCGGCGGACCAGGGCGCCGGCCACCGGGACCGACGCGCACTCGCAGCCCGGCAGCACCGCGCCCGCCATCCCCGCGACCGGCACGGCGAGCGCCGGACGGGAGGGCAGCGCCCGGGCGAAGAAGGAGGGGGGCACGTAGACGGCTATCGCCGCCGACAGCAGGACTCCGAGGACGAGGAACGGCAGCGCCTGGACCACCACCGCCACGAACACCGTCGTCCAGCTCTGCATCACCGGGGCGGACAGCGCGCGGCGGATCGGGCTCTGCAACAGCACCAGCAGGACCAGGACGATGGTCAGGACCAGCGGGGAGGTGAGCCGCCCGGGCTCTTCCGGTGACGCGGCCGACGGCGGCGCGGCCGATGTCTCCCCTCGGTCGGCGCGCGCGCCCTCCTCGTGCGGGGCCGGCTTGGTGATGGCCACGGGTCGGGCACCTCCGGGTTGCGTGTGCTCCCTGTTGCCTGTTGCTCGCATTCGCTCCCCTTTCATACGGAAGTTCCGCGTGGGGTGTTCACGCCCTCGGTGGAACCTCCGTGGAACCTTCCGTCCCGGTGGGGCAGTCTTCTCCCTCGTGGGGAGCGTTCCGAATCAGGGTCAGCCGCCGGGAGCCGGCGCGCACATGGTGGTGTGCGGCGACGACGGTCTGGCACACCGCCTCGCCGCCGAACTGCGGGGCGTGTACGAGGAACAGGTCACGCTCGTCGTGCCGCCCACCGAGCGAACGGTACGGCCGCCGGTCGTCGGGCGGGCCCGGGCCGTGTCGGCGGCGCTGCTCGACCGCGTGGTGAGCGCGGCCGTCAGCCGGGCCACCGGCACCGGCGCGCCCGCCGTCGCCCCGAGCGAACCCCTCGGCGGGCAGCGGACGTTGGAGGCCGTCGAGGCGACCGAGGCCGTGCTCGCCGAGGCAGGCGTGGAGCGGGCCGCCGCGCTGGCTCTCGTGTACGACGACGACGAGACCAACATCCGCGCCGCCCTCACCGCCCGCCGGCTCAACCCCCGGCTGCGGCTCGTCCTACGGCTGTACAACCGGCGGTTGGGCCAGCACATCGAGGAACTCCTCGACCAGGCCGCCGCGTTGGTCGACGCCGGGTACTCCGGCGGCGAGGCCTCGACCACCGTCCTGTCGGACGCCGACACCGCCGCTCCCGCGCTCGCCGCGACCGCCGTCGCCGGCACCACCAGGGTCGTCCAGACGAACGGGTTGCTGCTGCGCGCCGTCGAACGGCCGCCGACCACGCCCGGGGAGAGCGGGGAGGCCGGCGAACCGGGGCGCGCCACCCTCGCACTGCTCTCCGCGACCGGCGGCGACCCGGCCTTCGCGGACGGTTCCGAGGCCAGCGGCGAGCAGGGGCCGCTGCTGCTGCCCGACGCGGCGGCGGTGCGGGAGGCGGCCGCGTCCGGCAGACGCGGCTCCGTCGTCCTGGAGCAGGTCGCCTACTCGGCCGGGCCCGCGCTGCCCTCCGGGCGGGGGGTCGGGGTCGTCGCGCCGTTCGTCTCGCTGTTCTCGCGGCGGCTGCGGTGGTCGCTGGCCGGGCTGGTGGGCTGTGTGTTCGCGCTGGCGGTGGCGCTGTGGCTGGTGACCGGGATCCATCCGCTGGGGGCGCTGTATCTGACCCTGCTGGATCTGTTCGCCATCAACGACCCGGCGGTCGGGGCCACGACCGAGCGGCAGGTCCTTCAACTCCTCTCCGGGCTCGTCGGGTTGCTGCTGCTGCCGGTGCTGCTGGCGGCGGTCCTGGAGGCGCTCGGGACCTTCCGCGGGGCCGGGGCGTTGCGTCGGCCGCCCCGGGGGCTCGGCGGACATGTGGTGCTGCTCGGGCTGGGGAAGATCGGCACGCGCGTGCTGACCCGACTGCGTGAGCTGAACATCCCGGTGGTGTGCGTCGAGGCCGGGCCCGAGGCGCGCGGGGTCGCGGTGGCGCGGCGGCTGCGGGTGCCGGTGGTGCTGGGGGACGTCACGCAGGAAGGGGTGCTGGAGGCCGCGAAGATCCACCGCGCGCACGCGCTGCTCGCGGTGACCAGCTCCGACACGACGAATCTGGAGGCGGCGCTGTACGCGCGGTCGCTGCGGCCCGATCTACGGGTGGTGCTGCGGCTGTACGACGACGACTTCGCGACTGCCGTGTACCGCACCCTGCGGGCGGCGCATCCGCAGGCGCTGACCCGGAGCCGGAGCGTGTCGCATCTCGCGGCGCCGTCGTTCGCCGGAGCGATGATGGGGCGGCAGATCCTGGGGGCGATCCCGGTGGAGCGGCGGGTGCTGCTGTTCGCCGCGCTGGAGGTCGGGGGGCATGCGCAGCTGGAGGGGAAGACGGTCGGGGAGGCGTTCCGGGCGGGGTACTGGCGGGTGTTGGCGCTCGATGCGGGCACCGTCCGGCGCAGAGGCGGCGAGGAGACACCCGGGGGGTCGGGACTCGTGTGGGATCTGCCCGACACGTACGTCCTGCGGGGCGAGGACCGGGTGGTGCTGGCCGCGACCCGGCGGGGGCTGGCGGAACTGTTGCGGCGACGGCGCGGGGGTTCGGGAGCCTGAGCGCTCCGCTGGAAGTGCCGCGATGTGCCGTCGTTCCACTGCGGCGCCATCGTGGCTGGTCGCGCAGTTCCCCGCGCCCCTTCAGGGCGCCGGCGACTTCGCCCGACCTGCTCAGGCCTCCGAACCCCGCCCCGCCATCGCCGGAGGGGCTACGGCTTGAGGTGCCTCTCCGCGAACTCCAGTTCCAGCCGCACCTGCTTGATCCGCTCGTCCACCACCAGCGAACCGTGGCCCGCGTCGTACCGGTACACCTCGTGCACCGCGCGCCGCTCCTTGAGGCGCTCGACGTAGTTGTCGATCTGCCGGATCGGGCAGCGGGGGTCGTTGACCCCGGCCGAGATGTAGACGGGGGCCCGCACCTTGTCGACGTACGTCAGCGGGGACGAGGCCTCGAAGCGGTCCGGGACCTCCTCGGGGGTGCCGCCGAGCAGCGTGCGGTCCATCGCCTTCAGGGCCTCCATCTCGTCGTGGTAGGCCGTGACGTAGTCGGCGACGGGGACGGCCGCGATGCCCACGGTCCACGCGTCGGGCTGGACGCCGAGGCCGAGGAGGGTCAGGTAGCCGCCCCAGGAGCCGCCGGTGAGGATCAGCCGGGAGGGGTCGGACAGGCCCGAGCTCACCGCCCACTCCCGTACCGCCTCGATGTCCTCCAGCTCGATCAGGCCCACCCGGTGCTTCAGGGCGTCCGTCCAGGCCCGGCCGTAGCCCGTGGAGCCGCGGTAGTTGACGCGGACCACCGCGTACCCGTGGTCCACCCAGGCGGCCGGGGCGGCGGCGAAGGAGTCGCTGTCGTGCCAGGTGGGGCCGCCGTGGATGTCGAAGACGGTCGGGAGCGGGCCGGTCGCGCCGGCCGGCTTCTGCACCAGGGCGTGGATGCGGCCGCCCGGGCCCTCCACCCACACGTCCTGCACCGGGACCGAGCCCGGGGACTTCATGCCGGGCGGGTCGAGGACCACGTCACCGGTCGTCGAGCGGACCGCCGGCGGCTGCTCCGAGGACGACCACAGGTACTCCACGCTGCCGTCCGGCCGGGCCGTCGCCCCGGAGACCGTGCCCGGCGGGGTCGGGATGCTCTCCAGCTTCCCGCTCGCCAGGTCGTAGCGGAACAGTTCGCTGCGCGCCTCGAAGCTGTGCACGACGAGCAGGCCCGAGCCGTCCGGGTACCACTCGGCGCTGACGTCGCCCGGCAGGTCCAGCCTCAGGTCCGTCTCCGAGCCCGTGGCCACGTCCCACACCAGGGGCTCCCAGCGGCCGCGGCGCTGGTGGCCGATGAGCAGCCGGGTGTCGCCGTCGACCGGGGCGAAGCCCAGCACCTCCAGGCCCAGCTCCTTGGTGCCGCCCAGGGTGTCGTCCAGATCGGCGACCGTCGTGCCGTCCGGGCGCAGGACGCGCAGCGCGGAGTGCATCGCGTCGCCGTGCTCGGTGTGCTCGACGGCGATCAGCGAGCCGTCGTGGGAGAGGTCGCCCACGCCCGCCGACTCCCGGTGCCGGTACAGCTCGAAGGGGGGTTCGCCGGCCCGCGCCACATGGATCGTGGTGCCCTCCTCGTCCGTCGAGCGGCCGACCACCGCCGTGCGGCCGTCGCGGCCGAGGGCCAGGCCGGCCGGGTAGGAGGGTTCGAGACCGGGGGTGGCCGGCTCGTTCTCGCCGCCGTCGAAGGGCTGGCGGCGCCAGACGCCGAACTCGTCGCCGTCCTTGTCGTCGAACCACCAGATCCACGCGCCGTCCGGGGAGAGCACGCCGTCCGTCGTGCCGTTGGCCCGGTCGGTCGCCTGGCGCCGGCTGCCCGTGGAGCGGTCCCAGGCGTACAGCTCGTACGTCCCCGTCGCGTTGGACACGAACAGGGAGCGGTCAGGCGCGTCCTCCGCCCAGTCGGGCAGCGACACCCTCGGCGCCCGGAAACGCCTCTCCCAATCCGGCATGTCCTCGTACTGCTCGGGTGCGGCCGACCCGTTGCTCTCAGTCATGACCCCATACTGCCCGCCCACACCCCTCTTGGGACGCCAAGGCCCCCAGGCTGTGGACAACTTCCCACCACCTTCGCACCGACTGCCCACCGATGCCCCTCCTGACCACCCCCGTCCCGTGCCTCACCCCGCGGGTCGGCGGCCGACGCCCGCCCCGTACCGTGGGGGGCGTGTACCGGTTCCTGCTGACGCCCCGCTGGTGGGGGATCAACGTCTTCGTGCTGCTGGCCATCCCCTTCTGCCTGTTCATGGGGTCCTGGCAGCTGAGCCGGTTCGAGTCGCGGGTGGACGACCACCGCGACGCGAAGGAACAGGCCGAGTCCGCCCGGACCGACCCCGCGCGACCGCTGGCCGAGCTGCTGCCCGTGGACAAGGCGACCTCCGGCAAGCAGGCCGTCGCCACCGGGCGCTACGGCACGCAGCTGCTGGTGCCGGACCGGGAGATCGACGGCCGGGACGGCTACTACGTACTGACCCTGCTGCGCACGGACGGCGGCAAGGCGCTGCCGGTGGTGCGCGGCTGGCTGCCCGGCAACGCCGACTCGGCGAAGGCCCCGGCGCCGCCCGCCGGCGAGGTCACCGTCACCGGCGCGCTCCAGGCCTCCGAGCAGCCCGGCGACGACGGGGTGAGCGCCGAGGGCGGACTGCCGGCCGGGCAGACCGCGGCGATCAGCGCCGCGTCGCTGGTCAACCTGGTGCCGGACGACCTCTACGACGCCTGGGTCACGCTCGACACCGCCGACCCGGGGATGACGGCGGTGCCCGCGAAGGCCGCGGCCGACACGGGACTGGACCTGAAGGCGTTCCAGAACCTGGGCTACACCGGCGAGTGGTTCGTCTTCGCCGGGTTCGTGGTGTTCATGTGGTTCCGGCTGCTGCGCCGCGAGGTGGAGTTCGCGCGGGACGCGGAGCTCGGCATCCTCCCGGAGGCGGACGACGAGAGCGCCGCGGTGGTTCAGGACGAGGCCAGCACGCCCGTCCGGTAGAGCGTCCCCGCGCACGCGCCGGAGACCGTCGCGCTGACCGTCGGGGAGCCGCCGTCGGCCGTGTACGTCACCACGACGCTGCCGTCGGCCGTGCCGTCCTCGGTGACCAGCTGGGTCGAGGCGCCGGAGGTGGTCTCGCCGGAGGCGCCGGTCTGGTCGGTCGGGGTCGGCGAGGGGGAGGTCGTACCGCCGCTGTCGCCGCCGCCCGTGGTGGAGCAGTTCTCGGGCGAGGGCACCCAGGCGAACTTCACCTCGTAGGCGGAGCCGGGGGCGAGCAGGTGCCGGGAGACGTAGAGGGAGGGGTCGGGCAGACCGGCCGCCGCGTCCCCGGAGGCGTGTTCCAGCACGGTGATCTTCGCGGCGTCCGCGGCGCCCTGGGCGTCGTACGTCACGGAGACCGCGCCGCCGACGGTGCAGGTGGCGTCGGAGGAGTTCTGGACGCGGAAGGTGCCGTAGACGATGCCGGCCGAGTCGGCGACGTCGACCGCGGGGTCGGCGGCGGTGAGCTGGGCGGACTCGCAGACGGCCGCGCTCGCCGCGGTCGCGGAGGTGGAGCTGTCCGCGCCGTTGGAGGCGGTACCCGCGGACTCCTTGTCCTGGCCGGGGTCGGCGCCCCCGCCCTTGCCCTGGTCACCGGTCTTGCCTGCGGAGTCGCCGACCTTGCCCGAGGAGCCGCCGTCGGGGTTCTTGCCCTGATCCACGCCTCCCTGCGCCTGTGAGGCCTGGCCGGCGATGGAAGGGTTGGCTTCGGAGCCTCCCGCGTTCGAGACATGGAGCACGGCGGGGACGGCGGTGCCGAGGAAGAGGGCCGCGGCCGCCATGCCGACGGCCGCCTGCCGCTTGCGGGCCCGCCGGACGGGGACGGCCCGCCGCAGGTGGTCCAGCGTGCCGTCGCGAGGCTCCATCTCCTGGACGACGTCGTGCAGCATCCGGCGCAGTGCCAGCTCGTCCGAGTCGAGCCCTTCGGGGCCCTGGTCGTCGAGGTGGTGGTTCACGGTTGAGTTCCCAGCGTGCGATTCGTGACTGTCATGGCTCCGGCTGGAGTCCTGCCCGGCTTCTTCGCTCACGCCGGCGCCTCCATGGCTATGCGCAGGGCCGCGATGCCGCGCGAGCCGTACGCCTTGACCGAGCCGAGCGAGATGCCGAGGGTCTCGGCGACCTGCGCCTCGGTCATGTCCGCGAAGTAGCGCAGCACAAGAACCTCGCGCTGCCGGCGCTGGAGGTTCTTCATCGCCTTGATGAGCGAGTCGCGTTCCAGCTGGTCGTAGGCGCCCTCCTCCGCGCTGGCCATGTCCGGCATCGGCTTGGAGAGCAGCTTCAGGCCGAGGATGCGGCGGCGCAGGGCGGAGCGGGAGAGGTTGACGACCGTCTGGCGCAGGTAGGCCAGGGTCTTCTCCGGGTCGCGGACCCGCTTGCGGGCGGAGTGGACGCGGATGAACGCCTCCTGGACGACGTCCTCGCAGGAGGCGGTGTCGTCGAGGAGGAGGGCGGCGAGTCCGAGGAGCGAGCGGTAGTGCGCCCGGTAGGTCTCGGTGAGGTGATCGACGGTGGTTCCGGCCGCCACGGCCTCTTCGACGCCGTCACGCTGACTGGGGATGCGGGCGGGCCGCGCTGCGGGCATCGGCGCGATCACCGGCATGCCGCCGGACGCGCCGGCCGCACGGGGCCGGAGGGTGCCGCGCGGCGGCCGGAGAGCCGCGCCGCGGGGCGCCACAGTGAGTTCGAGTACCTCTGCCACGCCAGTTGGACACACTTCCCCCCGTGGGGGTTGTACGCGTCCGGCAGCACTTTTGCGTCGACCAAGGTCACGCGCACCCGTCTCATGTGTCCCGCTCTTCCCCTGAATCCATATGCAGGGCGTCCCCACGCCCCCACACGTCCGCGGCCACCCCCCGAGGGGTGACTGCAAAGACGCTCCCCGCCCTGCGCACGGTTGCGGAGAGCGGGGAGGAAAATCTTCGGATGCCAAAGGTGTCCGATACAAGTGTTTCGGACGGTCGACCGGCTCACATTGCTCAACTAATTCTACTGGCCTGTCAGGCTCTGGCCAGCACTTCTTCCTGCGGAGGCCCCTGGGAAAGACCCCGGAGGACCCGGAGGACGGCTCATCGCGACAGTTCCGCCGCCACCAGCTCCGCGATCTGCGCGGTGTTGAGCGCGGCGCCCTTGCGGAGGTTGTCCCCGCAGACGAACAGTTCGAGCGCCGTCGGGTCGTCCAGGGCCCGCCGCACCCGGCCCACCCAGGTCGGGTCGGTGCCCACCACGTCGGCGGGCGTGGGGAACTCCCCCGCCGCCGGGTTGTCGAAGAGGACGACCCCGGGGGCCGTCGCGAGGATCTCGCGGGCGCCGTCGACGGTGACCACGTCCTGGAAGCGGGCGTGGACGGTGAGGGAGTGCGTGGTGACGACCGGGACCCGGACGCAGGTCACGGCCACCGGCAGCTTCGGCAGCCCGAGGATCTTGCGGGACTCGTCCCGCACCTTCATCTCCTCCGACGACCAGCCGTCCTCGCGCAGCGACCCGGCCCACGGGACGACGTTCAGCGCGACCGGCTCCGGGAACGGCCCGGTGTTGTCGCCGACGGCCCGCCGCACATCCCCCGGGCTGGTGCCCAGCTCGGTGCCGGCGACCAGCGCGATCTGCTGCCGCAGCGTCTCCACCCCGGCCCGCCCGGCCCCGCTCACCGCCTGGTACGAGGAGACCACCAGCTCGCGCAGTCCGTACTCGGCGTGCAGCGCGCCCAGGGCGACGATCATCGACAGGGTCGTGCAGTTGGGGTTGGCGACGATCCCGCGCGGCCGGGTCCGCACCGCGTGCGGATTGACCTCGGGGACGACGAGCGGAACCTGCGGGTCCATCCGGAAGGCGCCGGAGTTGTCCACGACGACCACGCCCTTGGCGGCGGCGATCGGCGCCCACTGCGCGGAGACCTCGTCGGGCACGTCGAACATCGCGACGTCGACCCCGTCGAAAGCCTCCTCCGACAGGGCGACGACCTCGACCTCCTCGCCGCGCACGGCCAGCTTGCGGCCGGCCGAGCGCGGTGAGGCGACAAGCCGTATCTCGCCCCAGACGTCCGCCCGCTGGGACAGGATCCGCAGCATGACCGTGCCGACCGCCCCGGTCGCCCCCACGACCGCGAGCGTCGGTCGGCGCGTCCCCGAGATCAACGCCCGGTGCCTCCGTAGACGACCGCTTCGTCGCTGTCGGAGTCCAGCCCGAAGGCGCTGTGCACGGCGCGCACGGCCTCGTTGACGTCGTCGGCGCGGGTCACGACCGAGATGCGGATCTCGGAGGTCGAGATGAGCTCGATGTTGACGCCCGCGTCGGCCAGGGCCTTGAAGAAGTCGGCCGTGACGCCCGGGTTGGTCTTCATCCCGGCGCCGACCAGGGAGATCTTGCCGATCTGGTCGTCGTAGCGCAGCGAGTCGAAGCCGATGCCGGACTTGTTCTTCTCCAGGGCGTCGATGGCCTTGCGGCCCTCGGCCTTGGGGAGGGTGAAGGAGATGTCCGTCAGGCCGGTGGACGCCGCGGACACGTTCTGCACGATCATGTCGATGTTGATCTCGGCGTCGGCGATCGTGCGGAAGATCACGGCGGCCTCGCCCGGCTTGTCCGGCACGCCGACGACCGTGACCTTGGCCTCGGAGGTGTCGTGCGCGACACCGGAGATGATGGCCTGCTCCACCGGCTTGTCCCCTTGCTGAATCTGTCGGGTCGGCTCACTGCTGACCCACGTGCCCTGGAGCCCGCTGAAGCTGGACCGGACGTGGATCGGGATGTTGTAGCGGCGGGCGTACTCCACGCAGCGGTGGAGCAGCACCTTGGAGCCGGAGGCCGCGAGCTCCAGCATGTCCTCGAAGGAGATCCAGTCGATCTTCTTCGCCTTCTTCACCACGCGCGGGTCGGCGGTGAACACGCCGTCCACGTCGGTGTAGATCTCGCAGACCTCTGCGTCGAGCGCGGCGGCCAGGGCGACGGCCGTCGTGTCCGAGCCGCCCCGGCCCAGCGTGGTGATGTCCTTCTTGTCCTGGCTGACACCCTGGAACCCGGCGACGATGGCGATGTTGCCCTCGTCCAGCGCGGTCCGGATGCGGCCCGGCGTGACGTCGATGATCCGGGCTTTGTTGTGGACCGAGTCGGTGATGACGCCTGCCTGGCTGCCGGTGAACGACTGGGCGCTGTGGCCCAGGTTTTTGATCGCCATCGCCAGCAGGGCCATGGAGATCCGCTCTCCGGCGGTCAGCAGCATGTCGAATTCCCGGCCGCTGGGCATCGGTGACACCTGCTCGGCGAGATCGATCAGCTCGTCCGTCGTGTCGCCCATCGCGGAAACGACGACGACCACCTGGTGGCCGTTCTTCTTCGCTTCCACGATCCGCTTGGCGACGCGCTTGATGCCCTCGGCATCGGCTACGGAGGAGCCTCCGTACTTCTGCACGACAAGGCCCACGTGCGCTCCTCGCTCAGTTTGTCTCTTTCCGCACATACGCCCTTGTACTGCGGTCGGCTCAGTCTAACGAGCGCCCGCATTCCACCCCCCGAGTACCGCATCGTGAGATGTGCCGGACGCCCGCTCGGGATCTCCCTTCCCACTGAAGCGGAAGTGATAGCTGTGAATTAAGTTTCAAGCACTATTGTGCGCTTGTGCACGTACTCCTGGTGGAAGACGACGAACCGGTCGCCGAGTCGCTGCGGCGCGGACTGAAGCGCTACGGCTTCGAGGTCGACTGGGTCACCACGGGCGCCGCCGCCCTCGCCCACTCCGGCCCCTACGACGTCGTGCTGCTGGACCTGGGGCTGCCGGACACCGACGGCCTCGACGTCTGCAAGGCGCTGCGCGAGCGCGGCAGCGTGCCGATCATCGTGATCAGCGCCCGCAGCGACGAGACGGACCGGGTGGTCGGCCTGGAACTGGGCGCCGACGACTACGTGTCCAAGCCCTTCGGGGTGCGGGAGGTCATCGCACGGATACGGGCCGTGATGCGGCGCGTGCAGCAGCCGCTCGCCGCCGCGGAGAGCGGCGCGGACCGCTACGGCACCCGGCTGACCATCGACCGCAAGGCGGGCCGCGTCCACGTCGACGGCCAGGAGATCGCGCTCGCGCCCAAGGAGTACGACCTGCTGTCCTTCCTCACCGAGGAGCCGGGCGCGCTGATGTCGCGCGAGCAGATCATGGAAGCGGTCTGGGACGCGAACTGGTTCGGGCCGACCAAGACACTGGACGTGCACGTGGCGGCGCTGCGCCGGAAGTTCGCCGGCGTGATCACGATCGAGGCGGTGCGGGGCGTCGGCTTCCGCCTGGAGATCGTCAAGACGGCCGAGCCCACATGAACCGGCAACTCATCCAGAGCTACATCCTGCTCGTCGCCGTCGCCATCCTGCTGTTCACGGTGCCGGTGGCCTTCACGCTCACCAAGCAGCTGCGGGACGACACCGAGCTGTCCGTCCAGCGCGAGGCCAACACCATGGCGCTGCTGCTGGGCAACGGCGACGCCATCTCGTGCGAGGCGCTGACCGAGGTGGCCAAGGCGTACGGCGACCGCAACCCCGGCGATGTGCAGGTGACCCCCACCGACCGCTGCGTCCCGGACCTGCCGAGGCCCGCCGCCGACGCGGCGCTGACCCGGGCCGTGCAGCGCGACGACCCGACGACCGACTGGGGCTCGGACTTCATCTGGGGCAAGCGTCTGACGATCACCGTGCCCGCCCAGGGGGACGCGGCCGTACGGATCGTCTACTCGACCTCGGACATGACCACGCGGCTGTGGCAGATCTGGGGCTTCCGGGCCGGGCTCGCCGTGCTCGTCCTGGCGGCGGCCGCCGCGATCGGAGCGGTCGTCGCCCGCCGCATCACCCGCCCGCTGCGCCAGCTCAACGACATGGCGACCAAGTTCAGCGACGGCGACCTCACCGCCCGCACCCCGGTGACGGGCCCCCAGGAGACCCAGACCCTGGCCCGCACCCTCAACGCGGCGGGCGAGCGCCTCGACACCCTGATCGCCTCGCAGCGCATCTTCGTCGCGGACGCCTCCCACCAGCTGCGCACCCCGCTCACGGCGCTGCGGCTCTCCCTGGACAACATCGCGGACGGCGTCGACGACGAGTTCGTCCGGGAGGACGTGGAGCAGGCGACCGCCGAGGTGGTGCGGATGAGCCGCCTGGTCAACGGGCTGCTGGTGCTGGCACGGGCCGAGGCCAAGGTCACCGCGGCGGAGCCGCTGTCGCTGCACGACATCGTGGCCGAACGCCTCTCGGTGTGGAGACCGGCCGCCGACGAGCGCGGAGTCACCATCGCGCTCAGGGGGAGTGCCGACGACCGGCCGTCCGTGCTGGCCAGCCCCGGTCATCTGGACCAGGTGCTGGACAACGTGCTCTCGAACGCCCTGGAGGTGTCACCGGACGGCGCGACCATCACCGTCCGGGCGGTGTCGAAGGGCGACAAGGTGGTGCTGTCGGTCCTCGACCAGGGGCCGGGCATGTCGGACGCGGAGAAGTCCCGCGCCTTCGACCGCTTCTGGCGCGGTCAGGGCCTCACCGGGCGCTCCGGTTCCGGGCTCGGCCTCGCCGTCGTCAAACAGCTGGTGACGGACGACGGCGGGACGGTGACCCTCACGGACGCTCCCGGAGGCGGGCTGTGCGTGGCGATCAGCCTTCGGGCATCACCGAGGAGTGGTGGTTGACGATCTTCCACTCGCCGTTCCGCTTCTCCCACTCGTAGGTGTAGCGGGCCTTGACGACGCTCTTCTTGCCGGTGTCGTGGTCGGTCAGCGTGAACTGGTAGAGGCCCGCGTCCAGCACCGAGTTGGAGTCCAGGACGTTGATGTGGGTCTCGATCTTCTTGCCGACCGGCTTGTTCGCCAGGAAGTGCTCGAAGTAGTCGATCAGACCGGCGCGGTCGGTGCGCGGCTTGTTGGAGAGGGTGGGCAGCAGGACCGAGTCGTCGGCGTAGAGGTCGGCGACCTTCTTCGGGTCACCGGTCTGGATCGCCGCGTTCCACGTGTCGAAAAGGGCGGCGACCTGCTTCTTGGAGGGCTTCGAGGGCTTGCTGTCGCCCGCCGCACTGACCCCGACCGTCACCGTGGCGGCGGTGACGACGGCGGTGGCGGTGACGAGGGCGGCGCGTATGCGGGTCTTGCGGGTCATCGCAACTCCTGTGCGGCTTGTGTCTGTCGGGATGACTCAAGACTCGCGTCCGGCCGGTTAGGGCCCGTCCAGCCGCCGTACAGGAGACGTACAACGCCCCGCCAATTCTGCGCGCGGCCCCTCAGGCGGACCGCTGCCTGCCCCGGTCCCGCACCAGGCTGACCCCGGCACCGAGCGACACGACCCCCATGCCGACGGCCGTCAGCACGCCCTGCGACCCGTCGACCACGAAGGGGGCGACGGCTGCGACCACGAGGTTGAAGAGGAAGAGGAACCACAGGACGGGGCGGGAGGAGAGCAGGGACTTCATGGCGTCGCGTTCCTTACGGTCGACATTCTCCGGCGGGTTTCGCCGACAACCTCAACGATCCCGCCCCCGACCTGCGCAAACGAGGGAGCGCACTCCCGAACCGAGGGTGTAGACAGGTACACCATGACGTTGCTGGCGGGGATCGTGCTGCTGGGCTCGTGCGTGCAGTGGCTGACCGGGATGGGCTTCGCGCTGGTGGCCGTGCCCGCGCTGATCCTGCTGTTGGGCCCCTCCGAGGGCGTCGTCCTGGCGAACTGCGCGGCGGGCGCGATCAGCGTGGTGGGCCTGGCGGGCGGCTGGCGCCGGGTGCGCCCGGCCGCGATGGTCCCGCTGTGCGCGGCGGCCGCCTGCACGGTCCCGGCCGGAACCTGGGTGACCCGCCGACTCCCCGAGCCCGCGCTGCTGGTGGGCATGGGCGTACTGGTGACCGCCGCGGTCCTGCTGATCATGCGGGGCGCCCGCGTCCCCGCGCTGCGCGGCGCCCGGGGCGCGCTCGTGGCCGGCGCCGCGGGCGGCTTCATGAACTCGGCGGCCGGCGTCGGCGGCCCCCCGGTCTCCCTGTACGCCGTCAACGCGGGCTGGACGGTACGGGAGTTCGTGCCGAACGCGCAGTTCTACGGCGTCGTCGTGAACGCGTTCTCGGTGGCGGCGAACGGCGTGCCGAGGCTGGCCGCTCCCCAGTGGGCGTCGGTGGTCGTGGCGATGACCGTGGGTGCGCTGATCGGCCACGCGCTCGCGGGCCGGCTGCCGGAGAAGCGGGCCCGACTGCTGGTCCTGGGACTGGCGTTGGCGGGCGGGCTGACGGCGACGGTCAAGGGGCTCACCGCGCTCGCGTGAGCGCGCGACTGCGCTACGGTCGCCGGATGGACGTTCTGCGCTATGTCGCCTTCGCCACCGACCCGGCCGGGGGCAACCCCGCGGGTGTCGTGCTCGACGCCACCGGCGTCGACGACGCGACCATGCTGGCCACGGCGGCGGAGGTCGGCTACTCGGAGACGGCGTTCGTGGTGCCGTCCGACGACGGCCCGGCCGTCCGGTACTTCAGCCCGCTCGCCGAGGTGCCGTTCTGCGGCCACGCGACGATCGCCACCGCCGTCGCCCACGCCGACCGGCACGGCGCCGGAACGCTGAACCTGCGCACCGGTGTCGGCGTCGTCCCCGTCACCACGGCCGTGGCCGAGGACGGGACCACGGTGGCGACCCTGGTGAGCGTCCCGCCGCGCACGGCGCCTCTCGCCGGCCCCGACCTGGCCGAGCTGCTGTCGGCGCTGCGCTGGTCCGCCGACGACCTCGACCCGGCGCTGCCGCCGCGCGCCGCCTACGCGGGCGCCTGGCATCCGGTGATCGCCGCGGCCGAGCGGGGCCGGCTGGCCGACCTCGACTACGACGTGCCCGCGCTGACCGCGCTCATGGCCCGGCACGGCTGGACCACGATCGACCTGGTCTGGCGGGAGTCCCCGACGCTCTTCCACGCGCGCAACCCGTTCCCGCCCGGCGGGGTCGTCGAGGACCCGGCCACCGGCGCGGCGGCCGCGGCCTTCGGCGGCTATCTCAGGGAACTCGAACTCGTCGCCGCCCCGGCGACCTTGACGGTCCGCCAGGGCGAGGACATGGGCCGCCCGAGCACCATCACGGTGACCGTCCCCGACGGACGGGACACCGGCATCGCTGTCACGGGCGCGGCCGTACCGATCTGACGCGGGGCGCGGGACCCGGAACCGGGGAGCAGCGCGCGTCAGTTGGCGGGGCGTACGCCGAGGCGCTCGCCGATCTCCTCCGCCATCACCCGGCCCGCCTCGAACTCGAGGGTCTCGTCGCCGAGCGGGGTCTGGTCGGTGTCGAGGCCGTCCAGCTCCTCCAGGGGCTGGTTCAGACGCACGTGCGCGAGCACCGAGTGCAGGGCGCGCAGGGTCGCCGAGGCCGTGGAGCCCCAGTTGGAGAAGTAGGAGAACTGCCACCACCACAGGGCCTCGGTGGTGCGGCCCGCGCGGTAGTGGACCATGCCGTGGCGCAGATCGGCGATGACGTCGGCGAGGTCGTCGGAGATCCGGGCGGGCACGGGCGCCTTGCGCGGCTCGTACGGGTCGAAGACCTCCGAGTAGACGTCCACCGGCTCCAGCAGGCGGGCCAGGTTCTCCCGGAGTTCGTCCGCGTCCGGCTCGAAGCCCGGGTCGGGCTCGTAGCGCTCGTCCGGGAGGATGTCCTCGTGGGCGCCCAGGCGGCCACCGGCGAGGAGCAGCTGGGAGACCTCCAGGAGGAGGAAGGGGACCGCCGAGCCCGGCTCGTCGCCCTTCGCCACCTCCGTGACGGCTACCAGGAAGCTCTCGACCTGGTCCGCGATCTGGACCGCGAAGTCGTCCGGGCTCTGGTCGGTCGCGTGCAGCGTGGCGTCAGACATCTAGGAGTCGTCTCCCCTCGAAGGCGCGGCCGAGGGTGACCTCGTCCGCGTATTCCAGGTCGCCACCCACCGGGAGGCCGCTGGCCAGGCGGGTGACCTTCAGGCCCATGGGCTTGATCATGCGGGCGAGGTAGGTGGCGGTCGCCTCGCCCTCCAGGTTCGGATCGGTGGCCAGGATCAGCTCTGTGACCGTACCGTCGGCCAACCGCGCGAGGAGTTCTCGTATCCGGAGGTCGTCGGGACCGACCCCCTCGATGGGGCTGATCGCGCCGCCGAGGACGTGGTACCGGCCCCGGAACTCGCGCGTGCGCTCGACCGCGACGACGTCCTTCGGCTCCTCCACGACACAGATGACGGAAGGGTCCCGGCGGGCGTCACGGCAGATGCCGCACAGCTCCTCCTGCGCCACGTTGCCGCAGGTCGCGCAGAAGCGGACCTTCGCCTTGACCTCCATCAGGCACTGCGCGAGCCGCCGTACGTCCGTCGGTTCCGCCTGCAGGATGTGGAAGGCGATCCGCTGCGCGCTCTTGGGACCGACGCCGGGCAGCCGCCCGAGCTCGTCGATGAGGTCCTGGACCACGCCTTCGTACAACGGACTGCCGTCCTTCCTGAGGGTTCCTTGCAGTACGTACGGTAGTTGGCCGGGGCCGGTCTTAGAAAGGCAGTCCCGGGATACCGCTGCCGCCGCCCAGGCCCTGGGCCAGCGGGCCGAGCTTCTGCTGCTGGAGCGTCTGCGCGTTCTCGTTGGCCGCGTGGACCGCCGCTACGATCAGGTCGGCCAGGGTCTCGGTGTCATCGGGGTCCACCGCCTTCGGGTCGATCTGCAGGGCGCGCAGCTCGCCGGATCCGGTCACCGTGGCCTTGACCAGGCCGCCGCCGGCCTGTCCGTCGACCTCCGTGTTCGCCAGCTCCTCCTGGGCCAGGGCCAGGTCCTGCTGCATCTTCTGGGCCTGCTGAAGCAGCTGCTGCATGTTGGGCTGGCCGCCACCGGGAATCACGAATCGGCTCCTGTCTGCCTTCTTGTCGCTGTCTGCCACTGAGCCTACGTGCTCCATGAGCCCGTCGCCCTGTCACTCTTTCGAGTGAGCCACTTCGCTGTCCTATACCTGATCAAGGCATCATTCCGGGCGGAAAAGCAGTGAAAGCTGCCCCTTCGCCACCCATTGGGCGGTAGTAAGGGTCCGGCACATCAGCATCACGCGTTACGCGGAGTAACCGAGTCAGTAGGGAGTGCGGGTGGGTCAGCAGCCGGAGATGCAGCCCGAGGGTCCGCCTCAGGACGGGCGGGGCGAGGGCGCGGCCGGGCTGCGGCCGGGCGACCTGACCGGGCGGCCGTTCCCGCTCGGGGACTGGGGCGAGCCCGCCGAACGGCTCGACGAGCTGTACCGGTGGGTGGAGCGCGGGGCGCTGGAGACCGCCGCCTGGTACCTCGCCGACCGGGTGTGGAAGCGGCGCGGCGCGCGCGTGCTGCGCACCGGGGCCGCGGCGGGGGCGGTGTGCGCGGCGGCGCTGCCGTTGCTGGACCTCTCCCGGGTGCTGGGCGGGGTCGCTCCCTGGGGGTATCTGGCGCTGCTGATGGCGGTGGCCTGTGTGGCGGTGGACCGGTTCTTCGGGGTGACGTCCGGCTGGATAAGGGACGTGGCCACCGCGCAGGCCGTGCAGCGTCGGCTCCAGGTGCTCCAGTTCGACTGGGCGTCGGAGAGCGTCCGGGAGGTGCTGGGCCCGGCCGACGGCACGGCGAGCGAGGCGGCCGAGCGGTGCCTGGCGGTGCTGCGGCGGTTCTCGGAGGACGTCACGGACCTGGTGCGCACGGAGACGGCCGACTGGATGGTGGAGTTCCGGACCGGGCCCGCGCCCATGGGCATCCAGGCGGCGGTCGCCTCCGGCGGCCGCTCGGACGGTTCGGGAGCGGGCCGCTTTTCGATGCCCCCCGGGGTGAACGCCCGGCCGAACATGCCCAGGCAGCGCCCCCCGGAGCCGAGGTGACGGCATTCGCCCCCGCGGTCCGTCGGCTGCGACGAGCCAGGAGTCGAGGCAGCGGTCATCCGCGGCGGTACGTCAGCTTCTCCCCCGTGCCGGTGTTGACGCGTTGCAGACGGCCGTCGGCGAGCAGGGTGACCTCGGAGGCGGCGCCGGGGCTGCACGAGGACAGGGGCTCGCCGGCGGTGACCTTGGAGGGGCCGATCTCCAACGGGCCCTGACCGCCGGGCCGTTCGGTCAGGTCGGCGCTGAACTCGCAGTGGTAGGCGTCCCCGTCGGCAACCAGGGCGAGCACCGCGTCGCCGACCTCGCCCTGCGAGATGGTCAGCCGGCGGGTGTTCGAACCGCTGTCGTTCTCGATGGTGGTCGTCCAGGTGCCGAGGTAGCCCGCCGGGACCACCCCGTCCGTCGGGGAGGCGGAGGCGGACGCGGAGGGCGAGGCGGACGCGGACCCGCCCGGGGTGGGCAGCGCCGAGGCCTTCGGCGAGGAGGACGCCGAACCGCCGGGCGCCGGGCTCGCGGCGGCGTCGCCGTCGTCGCCGTTCATGAACGCGTACACCGAGCCGCCTGCGGCGATCGCGACCACGAGAGCCACCAGGACGAGCAGGGCGGTCGCACGGCCGCTGCGGCGCGGCGGCTCCTCGGGGCCGGCGGGACCTGTGGGACCTGTGGGACCTGTGGTCGGCCGGTACGGGTCGTAGGGCGGGGTGGCTCCGGCGGCGTACGGGTTGTAGGGCGCCGGCCCGCCCGGCGGCTGGGGCGGGTAGCCGTAGCCCGGGGCGGCCTGGGCCGCGGCCGGATGCGGCTGGGGGTGGCCGTACGCCGGGTGGGCCGGGCCGGCGTCCGCGCCCGGCGGGGGCGGCTGCGGCGGGATGCGGTCGAAACCCGCGACCAGCGTCGGGCGGTGGTCCGGCGAGAGCGCGTCGCCGCGCGGGCCGGAGTGCTCCGGAGCGGCCTCGGGGGAGGCCGCCGCGTACCCGGCGGGGAACCGCTCCGCGCCCTCGGGGTCCTCCACCTCCAGCAACCGCACGGCGTGCCGGCCGAGCTGGGCCACCAGGGCGCCGGGCAGCCAGGGGTCGCGGGAGCGGCCGTCGGAGACGGTGTCGTCGACGCCCGTCAGCTCCAGGACCCGGTCGAGGGAGGGACGGGCCGCCGGGTCCTTGCGCAGGCACGCGCGGACCAGGTCGGCGATGCCCTCGGGGACGCCCGACAGCTCGGGCTCCTCCTCCGCGATGCGGAACATCAGGACGTGCACCCCGCTGTCGGCGGCGCCGAAGGGAAGGCTGCCGGTGGCGGCGAAGGCGATGACCGAGCCGAGGCAGAAGACATCGCTGGCCGGGGTGACCCCGTCGCCGCGCAGCTGCTCGGGGGCCATGAAACCGGGTGAGCCGACCACCGCGCCGGCCTGGGTCAGCGGGCCCTCGCCGGTCACGCTCTCCAGCGCCCGCGCGACGCCGAAGTCGATCACCCGGGGTCCCTCGATGGTGACCATCACGTTGGACGGCTTGAGGTCGCGGTGGACGATCCCCGCCGCGTGGATGTTGGCGAGCGCGTGCGCGAGCCCGGCGGCGAGGATGCGCACCGACCGCTCGGGCAGCGGACCGTGGTCCTGGCTCACCACCTGCTGGAGGCTCGGCCCGGCGACATAACCGGTGGCGACCCAGGGCACGGCGGCCTCGGTGTCGGCGTCCAGGACGGGCGCGGTCCAGAACCCGCCGACCCGCTGCGCGTTGCGCACCTCCTGCCGGAACCGCGCCCGGAACTCCTCGCGCGCGGCCAGCTCCCGCCGGACCAGCTTCACGGCGACGGTCCGCCCCCGGTCCGAGCGGGCCAGGTAGACCTGCCCCATGCCGCCCGCCCCGAGCCGCGCGAGCAGCCGGTAGCCGCCGATGCGCTGCGGGTCCCCCGGGCCCAGCTTCTCCATCGCAGCGCCGCCTTTCCCCCACATGTGTGATCGAGACATGTGTATTTCCAGCCGAGAATAATCCGGCCGTTCGGGGAGTAGGGACGCGCGGTGTCTACGGTTCCGTAACGGGAACGTCCGCGCCGGGCGGTTCCGCGGCGGGAGCCGCCAGGCCGTCCAGGACCGTGGACAGGCGTTCCAGCAGGTGGACGGCCTCGGCGAGCTCCGCCTCACCGAACTCCCGCGCCAGCCGGTCGGCGAACGCCGTGTGCCCGGGGTCGATGCCGGCGATCGCGGCGCGCCCCTGCCCCGTGGGCGCGAGCAGCTTGGCACGCCGTCGCTTAGGCAGCATGCTGTCAATGCCGTTCCGTCTCCGCCGACGCCCGACAACCTGTCGCAAAAACGCCCCCGCTACGGCACAGGACGCCGATATCGCTTCCGCATCGCGGACTTCTACGCTCCCCGGCATGACCCCTCAGACCGACCTCCAGGCCGGCGCCGCCGTGAAGGCAGCGGACCGCGCGCACGTCTTCCACTCCTGGTCCGCCCAGGAGCTCATCGACCCGCTCGCCGTGGCCGGCGCCGAGGGGTCGTACTTCTGGGACCACGACGGCAAGCGGTACCTCGACCTGGCCAGCGGGCTCGTCTTCGCCAACATCGGCTACCAGCACCCGAAGGTCGTCGCCGCGATCCAGGAGCAGGCTGCGCGCATGACCACCTTCGCGCCCGCCTTCGCGATCGAGGCCCGCTCGGAGGCCGCCCGGCTGATCGCCGAGCGCACCCCCGGCGACCTGGACAAGATCTTCTTCACCAACGGCGGGGCGGACGCCGTCGAGCACGCCGTGCGCATGGCGCGGCTGCACACCGGACGCGCCAAGGTGCTCGCCGCCTACCGCTCGTACCACGGCGGCACCCAGCAGGCCGTGAACATCACCGGCGACCCGCGCCGCTGGGCCTCCGACACCGCGACGGCCGGGGTCGTGCACTTCTGGGCCCCCTACCTGTACCGCTCCCGCTTCTACGCGGAGACCGAGGAGCAGGAGTGCGCCCGCGCCCTCGATCACCTGGAGACGACGATCGCCTTCGAGGGGCCGGGGACGATCGCCGCGATCATCCTGGAGACCGTGCCGGGCACCGCCGGGATCATGGTCCCGCCGCCCGGCTACCTCGCCGGGGTCCGCGAGCTCTGCGACAAGCACGGCATCGTCTTCATCCTGGACGAGGTCATGGCCGGGTTCGGCCGCACCGGCGAGTGGTTCGCGGCCGACCTGTTCGACGTGACGCCCGACCTGATGACCTTCGCCAAGGGTGTGAACTCCGGCTATGTGCCGCTCGGCGGCGTCGCGATCTCCGGCGCGATCGCGGAGACCTTCGGCAAGCGGCCCTACCCGGGCGGCCTGACGTACTCCGGGCATCCCCTGGCCTGCGCGGCCGCCGTCGCGACGATCGAGGTCATGGCCGAGGAGGCAACCGTCGAGAACGCGAAGAACCTCGGCGCGTCCGTCGTCGGACCGGGGCTGCGGGAGCTGGCCGAGCGGCACGCGAGCGTCGGCGAGGTGCGCGGGGTCGGCATGTTCTGGGCCCTGGAGCTGGTGAAGAACCGGGAGACGCGCGAGCCGCTCGTGCCGTACAACGCGGCCGGCGAGGCGGGCGCGGCCATGGCCGCCTTCGGCGCGGCCGCCAGGAAGGCCGGGGTGTGGCCGTTCGTGAACATGAACCGCACCCACTTCGTGCCGCCGCTCAACGCCTCCGAGTCCGAGGTCAAGGAGGGCCTCGCCGCCCTGGACACGGCGCTCTCGGCGGCCGACGCGTACACGGAGCAGGGGTACTCGGGGACAGATCAGGGGCGCATCCGGGCCGTTACGCGCATAAGGCCTTGATTTCGTCGAACGCGTAAGGTGGCGTGCTCGTACACAACGACGAGCACGCCGTTCTTCCACCCCCCGACGATGGAGACGCCCCGACGATGCCCGCCAGCACCGGCACCGGAGCCGTGACGCGCAGCACCCTGCGACAGCAGATCGCCGACGCGCTGCGCGACGAGGTGTTGGCGGGCCGGCTGCAACCGGGGCAGGAGTTCACGGTGAAGGAGATCGCCGAGCAGTACGGCGTCTCCGCGACCCCCGTCCGCGAGGCCCTCGTCGACCTCTCCGCCCAGGGGCTCCTGGAGGCGGACCAGCACCGGGGCTTCCGGGTCCACGAGTACTCCGTCGAGGACTACAAGGGCATGATCGAGGCACGCAGCCTGATCATCGAGGGAATGTTCCTCGCCCTGGAGGAGGGCCGCCATCGCCAGCGCAACTTCTCGGAGCCGCGGACGGCGGCCGCCATCGCCGGGGTGCGCCGACGCGGCGACGAGGCGCAGCGGGCCGCGTCCGCCGGTGACCTCACCGTCCTGATCGGCTACGACCTGCGGTTCTGGCGCGAGCTGAGCACCCTTTTCGGCAACCCCTATCTCGCCGACTTCCTGCACCGGCTGCGGGTGCAGTCCTGGGTGTGCACGGTGCAGCACCTGCGCCGGCTGACGGACCTGCGCGGCGCCCTGTGGTCCGGCCACAGCGAACTGGCCGACGCCCTGTACGCCCGCGACACCGCCGCCGCCCGCGTGATCCTCGCCGCGTACAACGACGACTCCATAGCCCTGATCGAACGGCTGGCGGCGGAATGAGGGCGGACGCCCCCACCGCACCCGTGGAACTGTCGGTCGTGATCCCCGCCTACAACGAGGAGCGCCGGCTCGGCCCCACCCTGGACGCGGTCGGCCGCCGTCTCGACGCGACCGGCAGCCACTGGGGCACCTGGGAGATCCTGGTCGCCGACGACGGCTCCACCGACGCCACCCGCGAACTCGTCACCGTCCGCCGCGACCCCCGCATCCGGCTCGTCACCGGTGCCGGCTCGGGCAACCGGGGCAAGGGCCACGCCCTGCGCCTCGGCGTCGCCGCCAGCCGGGGCCGCCACGTCCTGGTCATGGACGCCGATCTCGCCACCCCCGTCGAGGAGTTGGAGCACCTGGAGAAGGCGCTCGCCGACGGACACGCGGCGGCGATCGGCTCGCGCGCCGTGCCGGGCGCGACCCTGGGCGACCGACAGCACCGCATCCGCGAACTCCTCGGCGCCGCGGGCAACTTACTCATCCGCCGGACGACTCTGCGCGGGATACGCGACACCCAGTGCGGGTTCAAACTGTTCGAAGGCGACAAGGCCCGCGCCGCGTTCGCCGCCTCCCGCCTCAACGGCTGGGCCATCGACGTGGAGGTGCTGCGGCACTTCCAGCGCGTCGGCTGGCCGGTCGCCGAGGTGCCCGTGCACTGGTCGCACCAGCCCGGCTCGAAGGTCCGCCCCGGCGACTACCCACGGATGCTGCGCGACCTGGTCCGCCTGCGCATACCGGTGCCGAGACCGGCGGACGTCCTGGTCGTCGTCCTCTTCCTCGCGATGGCCGTGACCCTCTGCTCCGGCCGTTTCCTCGACCCCGACCACCGCTACCTCACCGACTCCCTCCAGGACCAGAACCAGTGGGAGTGGTTCTTCGCGGTGACCGCCGACAACGTCGCCCACCTGCGCAATCCGCTGTTCACCGACCTCCAGGGCTTCCCCGACGGCGTGAACCTGATGGCCAACACGACGATGCTCGGCCTGTCGGTCCCGCTCACGCCCGTCACCCTGCTCCTCGGCCCGGCCCTCGCCCTCAGCCTGGTGATGACGCTGGGCCTGGCCGCCACCGCCGTCGCCTGGTACCGGCTCATCGTGCGGCGGGTCGTCCGCCAGCGCGGGGCCGCCTTCGCCGGAGCCGCGCTCGCCGCGTTCGCGCCGCCGATGGTCAGCCACGCCAACGCCCACCCGAACTTCGTCGTCCTGTTCATGATCCCGCCGATCATCGAACGCGCCCTGCGGCTCACGAGCGGCGCGCGGGTCACCCGGGACGCGGTCGTCCTCGGCCTGATGGCGGCCTACCAGTTCTTCCTGGGCGAGGAGCCGCTGCTGCTCGCCGCGCTGGGCATGGTCCTGTTCGCCGTCGCCTACGCCGCCGTCCGCCCCGACGTGGCACGCCAGGCGGCCCGCCCGCTGCTGAACGGACTGGCGATCGCCGCGGCCGTCTGTCTCCCGCTCGTCGTCTACCCGCTGGCCTGGCAGTTCTCCGGCCCGCAGAGCTACGCCGGCATCGACCACGGCACCGCGCCCGGCGTCGCCAACTCCGTGCGCGCGCTGTTCTCGTTCGCCGAGCGCTCGGCGATCGCGGGCGACGCCGGCCGCGCCGACGCCCTCACCCTCAACCCGACCGAACAGAACGCCTTCTACGGCTGGCCGCTGGCCCTGCTCGCCCTCGCGATCACCGTACGGCTGTGGCGGCAGCCCGCGGTCAAGGCGCTGGCCTGCACGGCGGTGGCCGCGGCGCTGCTCTCCCTCGGCACCCGCATCCCCCTCCCCCTCACCGGCACGACGTTCCCCGGCCCCTGGTCCCTGCTCGCCGGACTCCCGCTCTTCGAGTCGGTCATCGAGAGCCGGATCGCGCTGGTCTGCGCCCCGCCACTGGGCATGCTGCTCGCCCTGGCGATCGGCGGACTGGCGCAGGCCCGCCGACTCCTGACCCAGTACGCCGGACTGCTGGCCGTCTGCCTGGCGCTCCTCCCCCTCCTCCCGGCCCCCCTGAAGTCCGAGCCGCGCGCCGAGACGCCCGCCTTCTTCACCGACGGCGCCTGGAAGACGTACGTGCGCGACGGCGAGACCCTGGTCCCGGTGCCCCTGGCCGAGCCCGAGGCAGCCGAGGCCCTGCACTGGCAGACGGCGGCCGACCTCGGCTTCCGGATGCCCGGCGGCTACTTCAACGGCCCCCTGGGCGAGGGCGACCGCACCGGCGTCTACGGCGTCCCGCTGCGCTTCACGGCGAGTCTGCTGCGGGACGTCCGGCAGACGGGCGTCGTCCCGGTGATCGACGCCGCCGCCCGGGCCGAGGCCCGCGAGGACCTCGCGTACTGGCGGGCGGGCGCCCTCGTACTGGCCCCGCAGCGCTACGAGGAGCGGCTGCGTGAGACGGTGGACAAGCTCGTGGGCCTGCCGGGTAGGCGGGTGGCCGGAGTATGGGTATGGGACCTGCACCAGGGAACGCAGGAGGGGGGCTGACGTGAGCCACACCGATTACCCTTCCCCTTACCCTGCCCCACGGGACCGAGCAACGCGCTGAGTGAGGAGCTCTCTTTGGCCTGTGACCTGTGGCTGGTGCCGCTCGTCGACGTGTTGTGCCACACCCCCGACAACCCCTTCGCCGACGAACTCGCCCAGTACAACAAGGTGCTGGCCGAGGCGGGGCTCCCGCCCGTGCCGGTGTACCAGTACATGCCGGGCCTGTCCGGCGAGGTCGCCCCGGTGGCGGGCTTCGACTACGACGCCCTGCACTTCCTGCGCCGCGCCTACCTGCTCCAGGTGTGCCAGCTGCCGGTGACTCCGGTGGACGAACTGGGCGGCGACTACGAGCAGCTCCTGGAGATGTTCGACGGCACGGCTCAGCAGTCCCACCTGGTCTGGCACTACGACCACGCGGGCGCCTACGTCCCCGTGGACTTCCCGCAGCCGCTCTCGAACGACGACCTGCTGGCGGGCGGCGGGCCGCTCGGCTCCTCCCAGTCCCTCCTGCGGGAACTGGAGTTCGTGGCCCCGTCCCTCGGCATCGATCCGGCCAATCCGCCGATGGCTCCGCAACCGCCCGCCGGTCCCACGGAGTTGGAGGAACCGGCCAATCCGGCGCCGTACGATCCCAGCCCCTTCGCACGCGAACGGCACGTCTGGCTCGGCCTCCACGCGGCGGCGACGCGAAGCCTGGCGCAGGGTTCGATGATCGTGTTCAGCTGACCGGAGCGACTTCCGCGGCGGTCAACGGCCGAGCTGGGCGAGCCCCTTCTGCACGTCCTCCATGTTCATCACCGGGGTATAGGTGATCTCCGCCCCGAGGTTGAGGAAGAACGGCTCGCTCAGCACGGGCATCTGCCAGCTGTCCGTCATGTCGAAGACGACGTACGCGGTACGCCGGCCGTGATCGGTGGTGAAGTAGGCGGCCTCGGGCTTGAACTGCTCCATCGACTCCTGGATCAGCTTCCCGAGCGTCCCGTTCCGGATGGCCTCGTTCGCCTTCTCCGTGTCCATGGACGCCTTGAGCATGACGCGCATCGCACTCACCTTCTTCTGGTCGACGCACGCGGCGGACTCTTTCAGGATATGCCCGACCAAAGGAGGGCGCCCCGCCACGGAGAGTGCCCCCACCATGACCGTCCGTCGGCCACGCCGGGTGGGCCGTGGGCATCGCGGCCGGGCGATGCCCACGCCCGTCCGCCTGCCCCATCGACCCTGCCGGTGTCCGCCGCGACCGGATCACTCCGGGTGGGCATCGCGCGGCTACGCGAACACGGGCGTCCCGGCCTGCGTCAGCCTCCAGTTGGCGACCGCGAAGTCGGCCGGGTTCAGCGTGCCCTTCCCCACCACGTAGTCGATCATCAGCTGGCGGATCTCGTTCGTGGAGCTGTACGCGATGTCGGCGGCGGCGATGTGCGGGTAGCCGCTGCCGCCGTTGGCGCGGTAGTTGTTGACGGCGACGACGAAGACCTGGTCGTCCGTGACCGCCGCGCCGGCGTAGGTGAGGTTCTTGATCCTCGACCCCTCCGCCGCCGCGATGTCGATCTCGTATCCGACGCCCGCCGCCGTGTCGTACATGTAGTCCCAGAAGCTGTTGGCGTTGGTGAGGGCGGCGGTGTCGACGGCCGTCCCGCTCGGCACCTGGTGGTAGTACTTCGCCGCGTACTCCAGGTAGTCCTTGAGCTGGGCGCCGGTGAGCTTCTTGCCGTAGAGGGTGTTGTCGTAGATGTAGAGGCCGGCGATGTCCTTGATGGTGACGCTGCCCGCCGGGATGTCGGCCGTACGGGAGAACGGCGCGGCGACCGAGATGAGCGGGAGCGCCGCGTCGGCGGCCGACAGGCCCGCCTTCACCGTCTGCATCTGCACCTCGTGGATGAAGTCCATGATGGGGACGTCCTTCCAGCAGGACTCCGCCGCCGAGAGGTCGGCCGTGCAGGTGCCGACGGCCGTGTTGACGTACTTCACGACGAGTTCGTGGTCGGCCTGGAGGAGCTTCCTGATCTCCGGGTCCTCGTCGACCGTGTGGGGGTCGAGGGTCTTGGCGGTCTTGCTGACGACCTTCCACCGCCCCCGCTCCCACTCGACCTCGAAGTCGAAGACGCTGAGCCGGTAGCCCCAGCAGTACGGCTCGGAGAGCAGCACCTCCTCCCCGGTCTCCGCGTTCTTCACGGTGTACGACGGCACTTCCACATGCGTGTGGCCGACGAGGATGGCGTCGATGCCGGGGACCTGCTCGGCGACGAGGTTGGAGGCGTTCTCGACGTAGGGCAGCTCGTCGCCGTACGAGGACGAACCGTCGAGGCCGGAGTGGTCGGTGAGGAAGACGACGTCACAGCCCAGCGCGCGCAGCCGGGGCACGTACTTCTTCGCCTGCTCGACCAGCCCCGGGAACACCATCCTGCCGCTGACGTTGTCCTTGTCCCAGATCGCGATGCCGGGGTTGGTGAGGCCGAGGATGCCGACCTTGATGTCCGGGGCGCCGGGGACGCGGATCCTCTTCACGGTGTACGGCGGGAAGGCGGGCTTGAGTGTCTTCGCGTCCAGCGCGTTCGCGCCGAGCAGCGGGAAACGGCACTGCCGCTCGAACTCGCGCAGCACCTCGATGCCGTAGTTGAACTCGTGGTTGCCGAGGGCTGCGGCGTCGTAGCGCATGTGGTTCATGGCGACGGCCATCGGGTGCTCGACGTGCTTTCCGATGGGGTCGACCCGGGCGAAGTAGTAGGCCAGTGACGTGCCCTGGATGATGTCGCCGGCGTCGACGAGCAGGACGTGCTCCTCGCCCTTCGCCTCGCGCTGCTGCTTGATGAGGGTCGCGACCCGGGCGACGCCCACCGAGTTGCCGGCGCTGTCGGTGTAGGCCGCGTCCTTGTAGTAGTCCCAGTCGAAGACGTGGCTGTGCAGGTCGGTGGTGCCGAGGATGGAGAACGTCCAGGTGCGGGGCTTGCGTTCAGGCTTGCGCCCGGCGGCCTCGGCGGTGCCGGAACCGACCGCTCCCGCGACGGCGACGGCCGCCCCGGTGACGGCCGACCTCTGCACGAAGTCACGGCGGTTCATGGGGTTGACGGGCATTCGGAACTCCCGGAACTGAGGGAACTGGCGAGGAAGGGGGGAACGGCAACTACCCGCGTAGATGCTTGCCTTCGCCAGTTACGGGCGTAACCGGGAACAGCCCATGGGCCGGTCAAGGATGTCCAAGACCGGCCCAAGCCGACGTGCTGTCGGGCGACTTGCTCTGCCTGTAACGGCTTGCTCTGCCTGTACGGCCTGCTCTGCCTTTACGGCTTGCTCTGCCTGTACGGCTTGCAGAGCCTGTACGGCCTGCTCTGCCTGTGCGGCTTACAGGAACGAGTTGATCTCGATCGTCTCGTCCCGGCCCGGGCCCACGCCGATCGCGGAGATCGGGGCGCCGGACATGTCCTCCAGGGCCTTCACATACGCCTGGGCGTTCTTCGGGAGGTCGGAGAACGACTTCGCCTTGGTGATGTCCTCGGACCAGCCGGGGAGGGTCTCGTAGATCGGCTTCGCGTGGTGGAAGTCCGACTGCGAGTACGGGAGTTCCTCGACGCGCTTGCCGTCGATCTCGTACGCCACGCAGACCGGGATCTCCTCCCAGCCGGTCAGTACGTCCAGCTTGGTGAGGAAGAAGTCCGTGAGGCCGTTGACCCTGGTCGCGTAGCGCGCGATGACCGCGTCGAACCAGCCGCAGCGGCGGTCGCGGCCGGTGGTGACGCCCCGCTCGCCGCCGATACGGCGCAGCGCCTCGCCGTCCGCGTCGAAGAGCTCGGTCGGGAAGGGGCCCGAGCCGACGCGGGTCGTGTAGGCCTTCAGGATGCCGATGACCCGGCTGATCTTCGTCGGGCCCACGCCGGCGCCCGTGCAGGCGCCGCCCGCGGTCGGGTTCGACGAGGTGACGAAGGGGTACGTGCCGTGGTCGATGTCGAGGAGGGTGCCCTGACCGCCCTCGAAGAGGACGACCTTGTCCTGCTCCAGGGCCTGGTTGAGCAGCAGGACGGTGTCGGTGACGTACGGAGCGAGCTTCTCCGCGTAACCGAGCAGTTCCTCGACGACCTGGTCGACCGCGATCGCGCGGCGGTTGTACAGCTTGGTCAGCAGCTGGTTCTTGCCGTCGAGCGCCGCCTCGACCTTCTGGGTGAGGATCGACTCGTCGTAGAGATCCTGGACGCGGATGCCGACGCGGTTGATCTTGTCCGCATATGTCGGGCCGATGCCCCTGCCGGTGGTGCCGATCTTGCGCTTTCCGAGGAAGCGTTCCGTCACCTTGTCGACAGTGACGTTGTAGGGCGTGATGATGTGCGCGTTGCCGCTGATCAGCAGCTTCGACGTATCGACGCCGCGCTCGTTCAGACCGCTCAGCTCGGAGAGCAGGACCGACGGGTCGACGACGACACCGTTACCGATGACCGGCGTACAGCCGGGGGACAGGATTCCGGAAGGGAGCAGGTGGAGTGCGTACTTCTGGTCGCCCACGACGACCGTGTGACCGGCGTTGTTGCCGCCCTGATAGCGCACTACGTAGTCCACCGAGCCACCGAGCAGGTCGGTGGCCTTTCCCTTGCCTTCGTCACCCCACTGAGCACCGAGCAGCACAAGTGCGGGCACGCGCGTACACCCCTTCCGGGTGGGGCATGTCCAAGGTCAGGGGCGTACGCGGTGGCTCTTTCCACCGCGTGCACCACCGCACGCACCGCGACCGCCGTTGGTCGCCGCTTGTCGGACCCGGATGCCCCGGAATAGACCAAGCCCCTGGCGCAATAGCGCAAGGGGCTCTTGCACAAAGATGCTACCCGAGGAAGCGAGGCAGGACCGAGGTGGCGACTTCTCCGACGTCCGATCAGCTGCTGGTGATCATCGATCCGGTCGCCCTGCGCACGGACGGGGAGTCCGTGCGGATCGCGAAAGACGTGCTCAGCGCGGGTGCGGCGAGTACCAAGGTGTGTCTCCCGCAGGACCCGGAGGAATTCGCCCGGGTCCTGGCCCGGCGGGGCTCCCGGCGGCCGGTGGTGATCGGCGACGACCGTGCGCTGACCCGGGCGGTGGGGCTGCTGCACCGGCAGCGGGAGCTGGCCGAATGTGTGCTGTCGGTGGTGCCGGTGGGCACCGTGCTGGGCGTCGCGCAGGCCCTGGGGGTGCCCACGGGGGCCGTGGCGGCGGCCCGCGCCGTCCTGGACGGCGCCGAGCGCCGGCTGGACGTCCTGGTGGACGACAGCGACGGGGTGGTGCTGGGCGCGCTCCGGATCCCGCCGGTGCCGCTCGCCCCGCGGGAAGCGCGGGACGAGGCCGCGGAGCCGAACGGGGTGGACGGCGCGGAGGCCGGCGGCCGGCTCTGGCTGCGGACGTGCCAGTCACTGGTGCGGACGCTGGTGCCGACACGGCCGTCCCGGATCTCCCCCGCCCCCGCCCCGCCCGGGCCGGCCCGGCTGCGGATCGAGGTCGACGGGGTGACGCTGATCGACCTCGACCAGCCGGTGGAGGCGGTGTCGGTGACCCCGGGCACGGGCGCGTCCGGCACCGCGGCCGTCGAGGTGCGGCCGCTCTCCCTGGGCGCGGAGGCGGCCCCCCTTCAGGCCCGGGGGCGGACGGTGACCGTCTCGGGCGCCGACTTCCGCTACCGCACGGACGCGGCGATCGCGGGGCCGGTGCGGCGGCGGACGTGGACGGTGCGGGAGGGGGCGCTGGGGCTGATGCTGCCGGGACGGTGAGCCGAAAATCCGGCGCGCCCGGGGCACGTCCCGCATAGGCTGCCCGGCCGGTGATCGTCGTTCGGGGAGTCGTTCGGAGAGGGGCGCCATGAGCCAGTACTACGAGGTGGACGGCGAGTCGGTGTGGAATCCGGCGACGCGGGCGTCCGAGCTGTTCCTGGCGCATGTGCGCGTGTACGAGGAGTGGGTGGGGGTTCCGTCGGGGTTCGGGCCGATGTGCAACGACGAGTGCCCGATCGACGTGCCCGTCTTCGAGGCGTTCGCGAACGCCCTGCTGGACCGGCACAACCACACCTCTCACGCGATCATCAACGCGCTCGCCGACGGGTTCGTCGCCACGGTGCTGGCGCTCGCCGCGCGGATCGGTCTCGACGTGCGGCTGCCGGAGCGGCCGGCCACGCTCGACGGGTTCATGGCCGTGCAGGTGCCGTCGTCCGTGGACCCGGACCGGTCGGCCCGGCTGCGCACACAGGTCCTGGAGCTGCAGCGCGCCATGCCCCGCTGAGCGTGGGGGGGCGCTCTCACGTGGGGGCGCTCCCGCAAACCGGGCCGTCGCACCCCGCCCTTCTAAAGGTCTGATTGACAAATATTTAACCGGTCCGGCCCCTTGAACGACTCATTGGGGCTACAGCATCCTCCTGCATCAGGGCGTCGATCCGGCGCGCGCGGCGGCAACGGAAGGAGCCACCCGATGGCAGTGCAGGAGGACGTCGCCCCCGGGGCGCGGGCCGGCGGCGACGAGACCGTCCACCGGCTCAAACCCAACGCCATCGGGTTGCTCGGCGTGGTCTTCATGGCCGTCGCGACGGCGGCGCCGATCACCGCGATGACGGGCAACGTGCCCTTCATGGTGTCGTCGGGCAACGGCGTCGGGGCCCCGGCGAGCTATCTCGTCGCAATGGTCGTCCTGGCGATCTTTTCCGTCGGCTTCACGTCGATGGCGAAGCACATCACCTCGACGGGCGCCTTCTACGGCTTCATCTCCTACGGCCTCGGCCGCTCGGTCGGCCTCGCGTCGGGCCTGCTCGCGACGTTCGCGTACGTCGTGTTCGAGCCGGCCCTGATCGGCATCTTCTCGTCGTTCGCGACCACGACCCTCAAGGACCAGACGGGCCTGGACGTCCCGTGGTGGGCGTTCGCGGTGCTGATGCTCGCCGTCAACGCGACGGGCACCTGGTTCGGCGTGTCCGTCGCCGAGAAGCTGCTGGTGGTGCTGCTCGCGACCGAGGTGACGGTCCTCGCGGCGATGGCGGTCTCGGTCGCCTTCCACGGCGGCGGCCCGGACGGCTTCAGCCTCGACCCGGTCAACCCGGTCAACGCGTTCAAGGGGACCAGCGCCGGACTCGGGCTCTTCTTCGCCTTCTGGTCATGGGTCGGCTTCGAGTCGACGGCGATGTACGGCGAGGAGTCCCGCAATCCGAAGAAGATCATCCCCAAGGCGACGATGATCTCGGTCCTGGGCGTCGGCGTCTTCTATGTGTTCGTCTCCTGGATGGCCATCTCGGGCACCGGCGAGTCGCAAGCCGTGAAGGTCGCCACCGACAACCCGCTGGGCCTGTTCTTCGGCCCCACCGAGCAGTACGTCGGTCACTGGGCGGTCGACGTCATGCAGTGGCTGATGATCACCGGCTCGCTGGCCTGCGGCATGGCGTTCCACAACTGCGCCGCCCGCTACATGTACGCCCTGGGCCGCGAGGGCGTCCTGCCCTCCCTGCAACGGACCGTCGGCCGCACCCACGCCCGGCACGGCTCCCCGCACATCGCGGGCCTGGTCCAGACGGCCGTCTCCGCCGTCCTCATCGGCGCGTTCTGGGCGGCGGGCAAGGACCCGTACACCGGGACGTACGTGCTGCTGGCGATCCTCGGCACGATGGCGATCCTGGTGGTGCAGGCGGTGTGCTCGTTCGCGGTGCTGGTGTACTTCCGCTCCCACCACCCCGAGAGCCGGCACTGGTTCCGGACCTTCGCCGCGCCGCTCCTCGGCGGCGTCGCGATGCTCGCCGTGGTGGCGCTGCTGGTGTCCAACATGGCCGTCGCGGCGGGCCCGGAGTCGGGCTCGCTGGTCCTGAAGGCCACGCCATGGCTCGTCGCGCTGATCGCGGCGGCCGGTCTGGGCTACGCCCAGTACCTCAAGCGACGGTCGCCGGACCGGTACCTGCTGCTGGGGCGGACGGTGCTGAAGGAGACGAAGGAGCGCTGACCCGCGTCAGGAGGGTTGACCCGCGTCAGGGCCGAAGATCTTGGCGCGGTGCTCGTGCCAGCGTTCCATCAGCTGGGTCAGCTCGCCCTCGAGGTACTCGAAGAAGGCGAGCGTCTCGGCGATCCGCCGACCGCCGGGAGTCGCCACGCCGAGGCTTTCGACGCCCTCGCGCAGGGTCCGCCCCCACTGCGTGAGCACGGCGTCCCGGCTGGTCAGCGCCTCGTACCACTGGTCGCTGTGCACCCGGTAGCGCTCGCGCCGCGAGCCGGGTTCGCGCTCGCGCGAGACCATGTGCACCTGCGAGAGATAGCGCACCGCCCCGGAGACGGCGGCCGGGCTGACCTGGAGCTGTTCGCCCAGTTCGGCGGAGGTCATGGCCCCTGCGTCGGAGGCGAGCAGGGCGGCGAACACCCGGGCGGCCATCCGCTGCATCCCGGCCTCGACGAGCTGCGCCGCGAACGACTCGACAAACCTCGACAGGGCCTCGGCGTCCCGCCCTGTCTCCTCGGCGCCCCGGCCGGCCTCGGGTGATTCCGTCATGTGTCCATCCTATCCGGGCTTCATAGGCTTCCTTAACTTCACAAATTTCTGAAAGAAGCGTACGTTCTGAAACATGACGAAGGCCATCACGGTGACCGGACTGCACAAGTCCTTCGGCCGCACCCATGCCCTCGACGGTCTCGACCTCGAGGTGGAGACCGGTGAGGTGCACGGCTTCCTCGGCCCCAACGGAGCCGGCAAGTCCACGACCATCCGCGTCCTGCTCGGCCTGCTGCGCGCCGACTCGGGCGCCGCGCAGATCCTCGGCCGCGACCCGTGGACCGACGCGGTCGAGGCCCACCGCCGCATCGCCTACGTACCGGGCGACGTGACCCTCTGGCGCAACCTCTCCGGCGGCGAGGTCATCGACCTGTACGGCCGACTGCGCGGCGGCCTGGACACGGCCCGCCGCGCCGACCTCATCGACCGCTTCGAGCTGGACCCGACGAACAAGGGCCGCACGTACTCCAAGGGCAACCGCCAGAAGGTCGCCCTCGTCGCCGCGTTCGCCTCGGACGTCGACCTCCTCATCCTCGACGAGCCGACCTCGGGCCTGGACCCCCTGATGGAGGAGGTCTTCCAGGCCTGCGTGGAGGAGGAACGGGACAGGGGCCGGACGATCCTGCTGTCCTCCCACATCCTCAGCGAGGTCGAGGAACTGTGCGACCGCGTCAGCATCATCCGCAAGGGCCGCACCGTGGAGACGGGCTCGCTGGCCGACCTGCGCCACCTCACCCGGACCAGCGTCACGGCCGAACTCGCGAGCCCGCCCAACGGGTTGGCGCACCTGCCGGGCGTCCACGACCTCGACGTACAGGGCCGTCGGGTCCGGCTCCAGGTCGACACGGACAAACTCGACGCCGTACTGCGGTCGTTGACCCAATCGGGGGTGCGGTCGCTGACCTCGACGCCGCCGACCCTGGAGGAACTGTTCCTGCGCCACTACCAGGAGGCGTGATGACGTCCCTCGTGGGCACGGGAGTGCTGCTGCGCTTCAACCTCCGCCGCGACCGGGTCATGATCCCGGTGTGGGTGGCGGTGAACACCCTCATGGTCCTCTCCATGCCGGGCACCCTCAAAGGCCTGTACGCCACCGAGGCCGAGCGCGCCGACCTGCTGCACCAGGTCGCCGCCAACTCCTCCTTCCGCGCGCTGATCGGGCCCGTCTTCGACGACTCCCTCGGCGCCCTCACCGCCTGGCGCGTCGGCGTCTACGCGGGCCTCCTCGCCGCCGTCACCGGCCTCCTGGTCGTCGTACGCCACACCCGCGACGAGGAGGAGAGCGGCCGGCACGAGCTGATCGTGTCCGGCATGGTCGGGCGCCGCGCCTCCCTCACGGCGGCCCTGCTGGCGGCCGGAGTCGCCAATGGCGTACTGGCGCTGCTGGTCACGGCGGGCCTGGCGGGGCAGGGGACGGCCGGGGCACTGGCGCTGGGCCTCGGCCTCGCCGGGGTGGGCATGCTGTTCGCCACCATGGCGGCGATCGTCGCGCAGCTCACGGAGAGCGCGCGGCTCGCGCGGGGTCTGACGGCGGGCGTGCTGGGAGCCGCGTTCGTGCTGCGGGCAGCGGGCGACTCCGCGACGGACGGCGGCTCGTCCATGCTGACCTGGCTGTCCCCGCTCGGCTGGCTGGAGAACCTGCGGCCGTACGCCGACGAACGCTGGTGGGTGCTCGCACTGTTCGCGGCGGCGATCGCAGCGCAGGGCGCGCTGGCCTACGCGCTGACCGGCCGCCGGGACCTGGGCCTGAGCTTCCTGCCGACCCGGCCGGGACCGCCGACCGGACGGCTGGGCAGCGCCTTCGCACTGGCCTGGCGTCTCCAGCGCGGCAGCGTGCTGGGCTGGAGCATCGGCTTCTTCCTCACGGGGGTCGTCTACGGCGGCCTGACGGAGGGCGCGGCCGACCTGGTCGGCGACAACGGCAGGGCCCGCGAGATCGTCGAGCGGATGGGCGGCCAGACGGGTCTGACGGACGCGTTCCTCGCCTCGATGATCGGCATGCTCGGCCTGATCGCCGCGCTCTATGTCGTCGCCTCCGTCCTGCGACTGCACGGCGAGGAGACCTCCGGGCGCGCGGAACCGGTGCTGGCGAACGCCGTGGGCCGACTGCGCTGGGCCGCCGGGCATCTGGCGATCGCGTTCGGCGGATCCGTGCTGATCATGCTGCTCGCCGGACTGGGCTTCGCCGTCGGCTACGGCCGGGAGGTCCGCCCGATCCTCGGCGCCTGTCTGGTGCAGGTGGCCGGCGTCTGGGTCGTCGGCGGGCTGGCGGTACTGCTGCACGGGCTGATCCCCCGAGCGGCGACGGCGGCCTGGGCGGTGGCCGGGGCCGTGCTGCTGATCGGCTGGATCGGCCCCGCACTGGACGCCCCGCAGGCGGTCCTGGACCTCTCCCCCTTCGGCCACCTCCCGAAGCTGCCGGGCGGGGGGATGCAGTGGGGGCCGGTGCTGACCCTTCTGCTGGTGGCGGCGGGGCTGGTGGGTGCGGGCCTGGCCGGTCTGCGACGGCGTGACCTGACGACTTGAGGTGACGTGAGGTGACGTGATGGGAGGGGGAGGTGACGGGGGAGGTGGGTGCGCGGCGGGCCGACGGACGAACCGGGTGCGGGCCGGACTCGTCTCTCCCGGCATGAACCGGAATCGGAATGCGGTGACGTGCGGTGGCTGTGTGCTGTCGGTGGCGGGCGCGTTGACGGCCACGTCCGTGTGGCTCGCCTCGACGCCCACCCGGATCCGACTGGGCCGCGGCTTCGAGAACGAGGGCATGGACCTCACCGTCCTGTTCACCGAACTGCCGCTGGTGTTCCTCGCGGGAGCCACCCTCCCGGCCCTCGCCTACGCGTTCCTCGCCCGCCTGCTGGGCGGCAGACGAACGAGGGACGACACATGACGCCTCAGACGGTGACGCTCAGGTCCTCCAGCCCCCGGATCACGAAGTTCGGCTTGCGCCGGGGCTCCGCCGCCGACGCCAGGGTGGGGGCCTTCTCCAACAGCGCCGTCATGGATGCCGCCAGCTCGATCCGGGCCAGGGGTGCGCCGATGCAGTAGTGGATGCCCGCGCTGAAGGAGATGTGCGGGTTGTCCTGACGGGTCAGGTCGAGCCGCCCGGGGTCCCGGAAGACCTCCCCGTCGTGGTTGGCCGACCCGAAGAGCAGCGCGACCTCCGCGCCCCTCGGGATCGTCGTCCCGGCGATCTCGATCTCGTCCAGCACCCACCGCTCGAAGAGCTGGAGCGGGGTGTCGTAACGCATCAGCTCCTCCACGGCGGACGGCACCAGCGTGTGGTCGGCGCGCAGGGCCGCCAGCTGGTCCGGGTTGCGGAACAGCGCCTGCCAGCCGTTGACCGTGGCGTTCACCGTGGCCTCGTGGCCCGCGTTCAGCAGCAGCACGCAGGTCGAGATCATCTCCTGCTCGGTGAGCCGGTCGCCCTCGTCGTGCGCGGCGATCAGACCCGAGATCAGGTCCTCCCCCGGCTCCTTGCGCCGCGCGGCGATCAGCTCCCGCAGATACTCCGAGAACTCCACGGACGCCCGCACCGCCCGCGCCGCGACGTCCTCGGCGGGGTTCAGCTCATACATCCCGCAGATGTCCGCGGACCAGGGCCGCAGCGGCGCCCGGTCCGACTCCGGGATCCCGAGCATCTCCGCGATGACGGCGACGGGCAGCGGCTCGGCGACGTCGCTCAGCAGATCGCCCCCGCCCGCCGCCACCAGCCGGTCCACCAGCTCCCCGGCCAGCCGCCGCACATACGGCTTCAGCTGCTCCACCGTGCGCGGGGTGAACGCCTTCGACACCAGCCGCCGGATCCGGGTGTGGTCCGGCGGCTCCAGGTCGAGCATCCCGTGATCGTTGAGCGTGTGGAACGGCTCCTGCTCGGCCGGCGGCGCCGTCCGCCCGAAGTCCTCGTGCGTGAACCGGTGCTGATACGTCCGCCCCAGCCGCCGCTCCCGCAACAGCGCGGAGACATCCGCATGGCGCGGCACGAGCCACTGGTCGGTCGGCTCGTAGTAGATCACCCGCCCCCGCTCCCGAAGCTCGGCGTACGCCGGATACGGGTCCGACACGAACGCGGGATCCCAAGGATCGAAGGAGAGGTCGTCAACTGCTGCCATGCACGGACGCTAGCCCGTGGCCCAGGGTGCTGACCAGGGGGGTCCGGCTGAGCGACGATCAGCCGCTCGCGCGGTGACCGGACCGACCCGGCGGGGCAAGGACATTCACCTCGGCGTCCGGCAGCACGGCCGGCTCGTCGCACACGCCGGGCTCATACAGGCGCCGGTGTCGGTCGGCGGCCGCTCGAACCGGGCGACCGCTCCACGGGGAGCGGTACGCCGTCGTGCATCCCGAGCTGGTGGATCCCGAGCTGGTGCATCCCGAGCTGGTGGATCCGCCGGATGGCTGACCCATGGCTGCCCCATGGCTGACCCATGGCTGACCCATCTGAGGCGGGGCTCAGAGGGTCGGGAAGAGCAGCACGAAGAACAGCCACAGCAGTACGGCCCAGAAGGCCGCCGCCGCGAGCGACACCAGCAGGGAGCTGCGCCACTTCAGCACCAGGAACGGGAAGAGCGCCAGGGCCGCCCAGTGACCGGCCACATCGATCGTCATGCCGGCGGCCTCTTTGAGGGTTCCCGCGCGCCCTGTGGCGATGCGCCGCAGCAGCCGCTGCGAGACGAACCCGTACAGGCCGAAGACGATCGGGAAGAACCACACCGGTGTGATCGTGACCAGCTCGGACTCCGAGAACTCGTCGAACATCACCAGATAGACGAGCGCGGCGCCCATGAGACCGCCGATCAGCGCGATCACGTAGAGGGCGGTCAGAGCGACCGGATCCGCCGCGCCGGTGGGCACGGGGACCGGCGCGGCGTACGGAACGTCGGGCGGCGGGACCCGGACCACCTGGTGGCAGTGCGGGCAGCGGACGTCCTGACCGGCACGGTCTGCCGGAGCCGATATCAGGTGCCCGCACGAGGCGTGGAATTCCATCTGCTGAACCGGGTTCATGCCCTGCCCTTCCCTGCCCTGTTGCGAGCCTGCGCCGCCCGACATTGACGGCGCGTCGGCGGCCCGCATCGGATCCGATCAGAGACAAGGACGTGACCGAAGGACAGCCGGTTTCCGCTTTCCGCCGACAGCACACGCGACAGTTCGGCCTGGCCGTGCTCGGGCGGGCGGACAGGCGGGCGGACGGGTGGCCGGCCGGACGGGCGGGCGGGTGGCCGGGCAGGCGGCCGGGCGGGCAGGCGGGTGGCCGGGCAAGCGGACGGGCAGGCGGACGGCCGGACGGCCGGGCGGGCAGGCGGACGGACGGGTGGGTGGGTGG
>NZ_JBFAKW010000009.1:0-25967 GCF_040655955.1 Streptomyces sp. NPDC050263
TCCGACTCTATCAGATCCTTTTCCGATCCGATTTCCTCGGCGCTTTCCAGGTTCCCGCTTTTGTTTCGCGGTTTCCCTTTCCGGCAGTTCCGACTCTATCAGATCCTTTCGGCGCTGATTCCCAGTCAGAGGGGCTTGCCTTCCCGACCCTTGGGCCGTTCCGACGTCTCAAACCTTAGCGGATCCGATCGGCAGCTCCTAATCGAGCTACCGGCCCCAAATCGAATTGAATTCGGGCACGCCGAATTCAACCCCGCGGGGAGATCGTGCTGATGGTTTGTGGTGTCGCTACTGCGACGGAGGTGCTGCCGAAGAACCGTTACGGCTCCGTGGCAACCCGGAGAACTTTACTTACCTCGCGTGGGGGTGTCAAGCACTCCCTGTCAAGATCTTTTAATCGAGGTCGCTGAGCCGACCGCCGGCGTCCGGCTGTGCGTGCTCCACCCGGCGCAGGAGCCTGGTCAGAACCTCGCCGAGGCTCGTGCGCTCCTCCGCGGAGAGGTCCTGAAGGAGCTCCTCCTCGAAGACCGTCGCCATGCGCATCGCCTCCAGCCACTTCTCGCGGCCCTCAGTCGTGAGCTCCACGATCACCCGCACCCGGTTGGACTCGTCCCGCTCACGGGTCACCAAGCCCTCGGCGACCATGCGGTCGATCCGGTGGGTCATCGCGGCCGGCGTCAGACCGAGTCGCTTGGCCAGGTCGCTGGGGCCCAGGCGATAGGGAGCGCCGGACAGGACCAGGGCCTTGAGAACCTCCCACTCGGCGTTGCTGATGCCGAGGTCGGCGGTCTGGCGGCCGTACGCGACGTTCATGCGGCGGTTGAGACGGGACAACGCCGAGACGATCTTCTCGATCTGCGGGTCGAGGTCCTGGAACTCACGCTGGTAGGCCGCGATCTGCTCTTCGAGGGTCGGCTCTCCGCCGACGCCCGTGCCGGCGCTGCCGGGGGTGTCGCCCATGTGGCCACTATCGCACGTCGCTCGTTCGCATCGAAGTCCTTCGAGATGTACAGTTTAGCTTCGAACTTTAGCTTCGAAGTCTTCGCCTCTAAGTACTGAGGCAATAGAAGTACTGACCCTCAACCACCGCTTGCACTACCTGCACTACCTGAGAGATGAGAGAGGTGAACGTGACCAGGGCGATGGGCGCAGCGATGCGCCGGATCCACGTGGGCAACGCACTCAGCGCGTTCGGGCTGGGCTTCACCGTCCCCTACCTGTACGTCTATGTGGCGCAGGTGCGGGGGCTGGGGGCCATGACGGCGGGGCTCGTCCTCGCCGTCTTCGCCGTGGCCGCGCTGATCGTGCTGCCGTTCGCCGGCCGGGCGATCGTGCGACGGGGTCCACTGCCGGTTCTGCTCGCCGCCCTGGTCACCGCCGCGTTCGGCGCCCTGAGCCTGGGGTTGGCCGGGAACGCCGCCGCCGTGCTGACCGCCGCGGCCGCGCTCGGGGCCGGGCAGGCCGTGATGCAGCCGGCGCTCGCGACGATGATCGTGGACTGCTCGACCGCGGAGACACGGTCGCGGGCGTTCGCGACGCAGTTCTTTCTGCAGAACCTCGGGCTGGGCGTGGGAGGGCTGATCGGCGGGCATCTGGTCGACACCACGCGCGTGTCGTCCTTCACCCTGCTGTTCGCCATCGAGGCGGCGATGTTCCTGCTGCTGGCCGTGGTGCTGTCGACGGTGCGGCTGCCGCACGCTCCGAAGGTCGGGGAAGCTCCGCGGTCCGCCAAGGGGAGCTGGAAGCAACTGCTCGGCAACCGGGCCATGGTGCAGCTGTGCGTGTTGGGCTTCGTGCTGTTCTTCGCCTGCTACGGGCAGTTCGAGTCGGGGCTGAGCGCGTACGGGGTCGAGGCCGCCGGGATTTCGACGTCCGCCCTCGGCAGCGCCCTCGCCGCCAACACGGCGGTGATCGTGATCGCGCAGTTCGCCGTGCTGAAGTTCGTCGAGCGGCAGAAGCGGTCGCGGGTGATCGCGGCCGTCGGGCTGATCTGGGCCGTGGCGTGGGTCGTGGCCGGGTACGCCGGGCTCGGGCACGGCAGTCAGGCGATGGCGACGGCCGCGTTCGTGTCGACGTACGCGTTGTTCGGGCTGGGCGAGGCCATGCTGTCGCCGACGGTCGCGCCGCTGGTCGCCGATCTGGCGCCGGAGGGGATGGCGGGGCAGTACAACTCGGCGTTCGCCCTGGTGAAGCAGCTTGCGCTGGCCGTCGGGCCGGCGGTGGGCGGGCCGATGGGGGCTTCGCTGCACGCGCCGTACATCGTGGCTTTCCTGCTGTTCTCGCTGGGGATCACCTACCTCGCGCTGCGGCTGGGGAGGCAGCTGACCGCCGTCCAGGATCAGCCGTGGCTGGTGCGGAAGCGGGTGGTGGCCAGGGGTGGGGCCGCTGTGGAGCCTGTGGGCGCGGAGGCCTGAGGCCTGACGCTTGAGGGTTCGCCGTGCGGAAGGCGGCCGTCGTCCCGAAGGACGGCGGCCGCCTTCCGCATGTTCAGCGGACCGCTGTCACCAGGGTCGCCGTGAACGGGAAGGTCGTCGTGTCGTCGGGGAGGTGGGTGCGGATCGTGTCGGCGATGCGGGTGAGGGCCTGCGCGCCGCCGGTTTCGACGAGCGTCTGGCCCCAGGGGATCGCGGAGAGGTGGCCGGTGACGTAGTCCTCCAGCGGAGGGAGGGTGATGGCGAAGGTGAGGTCGCGGCGGGTCGTGTCGTGGAAGCCCGCGCAGTCGAGGGCAGCGGTCAGACGGTCCGCGGCCATGAAGGCCGTCCGGTAGCCCGCTGCCGCCTCCTGGGTGCCGTGCCGCTCCAGTGCCCGGTGCTGGGCCGTGAAGTACGGGGAGTCGTCCAGGCGGGCCCAGACCGTGGCGACGAACCGGCCTTCGGGGCGGGTGACGCGGGCCGTCTCCGCCAGGGCCGCGTCGAGGTCGGGGAAGAACTGGGCGCCCTGTTGGCAGAGGACGGCGTCGAAGGCCGCGTCGGGGTAGGGGAGGTCGTGGGCGGGGGCGGCGGTGAAGTCGATGTCCGGATAGAGGCGCGGGTGGCACGCCACCGCGATCTTGAGCATGCCCTCGTTGAGGTCCGCGCCGGCGACCCGGCCGGTGGGGCCCGCCTGTGCGGCGGCGGCGCGGGCCGCGAAGCCCGTGCCGCAGGCGAGGTCGAGGACGGTGGCGCCGGGGTAGAGGTCCGCGGCGTCCACGAGTGCGGTGACGAAGGGCGCCATGAGGGGCGCGACGTAGTGTTCGTAGCGCTCAGGGGCGCTTCCCGTGAGATGAAAGCCCGTTGCGTCTGCCATGGGGAGCTACTAGCACCGGGGGGCGTGTTCGCCTAGGTGCCGCGCGCGGGGGAGGTCGTTCCGTCGGGTTTCGGCAGGACGAACTCGCACCACACCGCCTTTCCACCGCCCGGGGTGCGCCTGCTGCCCCAGTTGGTGGCGATCGTGGCGACGATGGCGATGCCGCGGCCCGATTCGTCGCCCGGTTCCGCTCGGCGACGGCGCGGAAGGTGGTCGTCGCCGTCGGTGACCTCGATGATCAGGCGGCGGTCGGTGCGGCGCAGGCGCAGCCGCATGGGCGGGGTGCCGTGCTGGAGCGAGTTGGCGACGAGTTCGCTGGTGGCCAGGACGCCCAGGTCGTGCAGCTCGGCCGGGAAGCGCCAGCTGGTGAGGACGCCGGAGGCGAAGGCACGCGCGCGTGGGGCCGCTTCGACTCCGCCGAGAAGCTCCAGGGCCGCGTTGCGGAACAGCTCGCCGTCGGGGCCGGTGCGGGCCGGGTGCTGGAGCACGAGGACGGCGACGTCGTCGTCGTGGTCGGCGGTGACGCCGGCCGAGCGGACCAGGCGATCGCAGACGACCTGAGGGGTGCCGGTCGCGCCGGCCAGGGCGCGCTCCAGGGAGGCGATGCCCTCGTCCAGGTCTTCGTCCCTGCGCTCCACCAGGCCGTCGGTGTAGAGGACGGCCGTCGAGCCGGGGCCGAGGGGGATGGAGCCGGAGGCGTGCATCCAGCCGCCGGTGCCCAGGGGCGGGCCGGTGGGTTCGGCGGCGCGCAGGACGGTGCCGCTCTCGTCGCGGACCAGGATGGGCAGGTGGCCTGCGGAGGCGTACACCAGCCGGCCCTCGTTCGGGTCGTGGATGGCGTACACGCACGTGGCGATCTGGTTGGCGTCGATCTCCATGGCGAGGCCGTCGAGGAGCTGGAGGACCTCGTGCGGGGGCAGGTCGAGGCGGGCGTAGGCCCTGACCGCGGTGCGGAGCTGGCCCATGACGGCTGCCGCGCGGACGCCTCGGCCCATGACGTCGCCGATGACGAGGGCGGTGCGGCCGCCGCCGAGGGTGATGACGTCGTACCAGTCGCCGCCGACCGCGGCCTCGGTGCCGCCGGGCTGGTAGGTGGCGGCGATGCGCAGGTCGTCGGGCTCTTCGAGCTCCTGGGGGAGGAGGGAGCGCTGGAGGGTGACGGCGGTCTCGCGCTGGCGGCGCTCACTGGTTCTGAGGCGTTCGGCGGCCTCGGCGTGGTCGGTGACGTCGGTGGCGAAGATCAGGACGGCGCCCTTGCCGTTGTCCTCGGCGGCCGGGGTACAGGTGAACGTGTAGGAGCGGCCGTCGGGGGCCTTGCGGGACTTCAGGGTGCGGGGCTTACCGCTGCGCAGGGCCTGGTCGAGGAGGGGCAGCAGTCCGAGGTCACGGAGTTCGGGGAGGGCTTTGGCGGCCGGTTCGCCGCAGGGGCGCACGCCGAAGGCCGCCGCGTAGGCGTCGTTGACGTAGGCGAGGCGGTGATCGGGGCCGTGGACGAGGGCGACGAGGGCCGGGACGCGGTCGAGGACCTCACGGACCGGGAGTTCGTCGACCGCGGGCACCGGGGGCGGCTCGTCGGTCAGTTGTTCGGCGCGGGCCGCGGGTACCGAACCCTCGCTCCGCCGGTCCGTGGGGGTGACCGGGTGCTCTGCTCGCGCGGCGGCGCGGCGCTGCGTTCCGGGGAGCCGGGCGCTCCAGCGCGTGAAGTTCACGAATCCTTGCCTCGTGTAGTCGTCGTCGGCCGGCTCCGGGCCCGGCCTGGGCTCCGGGGGCCGCGCGGCGGTGGCCGCACATTGTTACAGCACCCGGGGTGTGGAGCACGGGGAAACAGCCTCGTGGGTCGCAGGGCGGGCGGTGACCCGCCGGGTGGGGCTCGGGAGGGACTCGAAAGGTGGCTTGGGGAAGGCTCGGGAGAGGGCTCGGGAGGGGTTATGAGCAGGGAGCAGTCTGGCAGTGCGGCCGCCGTCCGGGCCGACATTCGTCATACGTGGGGGCGGCCGGTGGAGTTCCTGGATCCGTCAGGACGACCCCTTCGGGTCGTCGGACGACTCCTCAGAAGGCTTTCCACCGGCAGCGAGTTCGAACTCCGCGCGGGGATGTTCGAGTGATCCCAGGGAGACGATCTCCCGTTTGAAGAGTCCGGACAGGATCCATTCGGCGAGCACGCGCGCCTTGCGGTTGAAGGTGGGCACGCGGCTGAGGTGGTACGCGCGGTGCATGAACCAGGCCGGGTAGCCCTTGAGTTTGCGTCCGTAGACGAAAGCGACGCCCTTGTGGAGGCCGAGTGAGGCGACCGAGCCGACGTATTTGTGGGAGTACGTCTGGAGGGGTTCGCCGCGCAGGGAGCGCGTGATGTTGTCGGCGAGGACTTTGGCCTGGCGGACGGCGTGCTGGGCGTTGGGGGCGGTCTCCGTGCCGGGCACGTCGGCCGTCACGTCGGGGACCGCGGCGGCGTCTCCGGCCGCCCACGCGTGCGTGACGCCGTCGACGGTCAGCTCAGGGGTGCATTTCAGCCGACCTCGTTCGTTGAGCGGGAGGTCGGTGGCGGCGAGCAACGGGTGGGGTTTGACGCCGGCGGTCCACACGACCGTGCGGGTCGGGAAGCGGGCGCCGTCGCTGAGGACGGCGATCCGGTCGGCGCAGGAGTCCAGGCGGGTGTTCAGCCGGACGTCGATGTTGCGTCGGCGCAGTTCGCTGACCGTGTAGCGGCCCATGTCGGCGCCGACTTCGGGCAGGATCCGATCGGAGGCTTCGACCAGGATCCACTTCATGTCCTCGGGCTTGACGTTGTGGTAGTAGCGCGTGGTGTAGCGCGCCATGTCCTCCAGTTCGCCGAGTGCCTCCACGCCCGCGTAGCCGCCGCCGACGAAGACGAAGGTGAGAGCCGCGTCGCGGATGGCGGGGTCGCGGGTGGAGGAGGCGATGTCCATCTGTTCGATGACGTGGTTGCGCAGCCCGATGGCCTCCTCGACGGTCTTGAAGCCGATGGCGTGGTCGGCGAGGCCCGGGATGGGGAGGGTGCGGGAGACGGAACCGGGCGCGAGGACGAGTTCGTCGTACGCCAGCTGCTGGGGGCCGGTGCCCTCCTCGTCGGTGGCGAGGGTGGTGAGGGTGGCGGTGCGCTTGGCGTGGTCGACGGCGGTGACCTCGCCGACCACGACCCGGCAGTGCGGCAGGACGCGGCGCAGGGGCACGACGACGTGCCGGGGGGAGATGGACCCCGCGGCCGCCTCGGGCAGGAAGGGCTGGTAGGTCATGTACGGGTCGGGGGTGACGACCGTGATCTCGGCCTCGCCCCGGCCGAGATCCTGTTGCAGCTTCCGCTGGAGCCGCAGGGCCGTGTACATCCCGACGTAGCCACCGCCGACAACGAGAATGCGCGCACGTTCCTTCACCACCCCATGACGCACCGGCCGCCGGAGTTTGTCCACAGCCTCGACAATTTGTGTGACCGCGAGTCGGCCGCGCCGCGGGTTGGCCGAAACACCGGAGTGCGGATCAGGAGCGCAGGTCAGCGGGGGTGCACCGGGGTGGGGGAAGAGGCTCAATCAGGACGTATACGACCCGTACTCCGATCGGGGGGCGCTCCGTGCGGAACCTGCCCCTTCTGAATTGACTGCCTCTCAACTATGTTCGTATGTCGACGGGGTGTCAGGGGGAAGCGCTCTGCGGGTCTGCGACGGGCGGGCTCGAGGAGGCCGCCGTCCCCTGTGTTCCACGCCCCGGATTTCTATGGCGGGGAGAGTCTCCGGGGGGAGACGTCATTACCGGGGGATCATTCATGCACATTCAGAACTCGCATTGGTCGTCCACACCGACGCTCGCAACCGGCGGCGCGGTCGGCACGGCATTGGGGCACGGACGCGGAGAGGGCGCGCGGACAGCGCCGCTGCGCGTGGACGCACAGCGCAATCTGGAACACGTACTGCGGGCCGCGCGGGAGGTCTTCGGCGAGCTGGGGTACGGCGCGCCGATGGAGGACGTGGCGCGGCGCGCGCGGGTCGGGGTCGGCACGGTGTACCGGCGCTTCCCGAGCAAGGACGTCCTGGTGCGGCGGATAGCCGAGGAGGAGACCTCTCGGCTGACCGACCAGGCGCGGGCGGCGCTCGGTCAGGAGGACGAACCGTGGTCGGCGCTGTCGCGCTTCCTGCGGACGTCCGTGGCGTCCGGCGCCGGGCGGCTGCTGCCGCCGCAGGTGCTGCGCGTCGGGGTCGCGGAGGACGGTTCGGAGGGCGGGCCGGTCGGCGAGGCGCGGGTGCCGCAACAGCGGACCCAGCCGGGCGGCGGCGAACTGCGGCTCGTCCCGGAGGACGGCACGACGGCCGCTGTCGACGACACCGGGGCCGCGGCGCTGCTCGAGGTCGTGGGGCGGCTCGTGGAGCGGGCGCGGGAGGCGGGCGAACTGCGCGTCGACGTGTCGGTGTCTGACGTGCTGCTGGTCATCGCGACGGCGGCGCCCTCGCTGCCGGACCCGGCCCAGCAGGCGGCGGCCTCGGCGCGACTGCTGGACATCCTGCTGGAGGGCCTGCGGTCGAGGCATTCTTCGTGAGCTCGATCGCTTCGTGAGCTCGGCCTCTTCGTGAGCTCGGCCTCTTCGTGAGCTCGGCCTCTTCGTGAGCTCGAAAGGGTGACTGTGGGTGGGGGCGGCGCGCTGCCCCCACCTCCCGTCCACCGCACTGGAACGGCCTCGAATATTCGGGGCATTTCGGGCAGGTGGCTCAACTCCTGCCCGTGGAACGACAGTTGAACCTTCCCCGTACGGGTGAAACCCAGTACTGGACTGCGACAGGTCCCCACGGACGAGTGGAACGCCCGCCCGACGGGGTACTGACCAAAAGCCAATATGGCACTCTGACCCGGTGGTCGGGACTGGTTGTTGGGCAGGCGGCGGGGGCTTTCCGCGATGAGCGTTGACGGTCAGGACGAGTCACTCGGTTCCCCCGGTGACGGTGACGCGCAGGCCGACGGCCCGACCTCACCACAGGTACCGAGCCAGGGCAGACGCGTGAGCGGGTGGGATGGCCCTCAGTCCGATCCGTCGGAGGGCACTGTTCCGGCACAGCGCGAGTGGCGTGCCGACGGGATCCTGCCGCCGCCTCGCGACGTGCCGCCCGCCGACACCGACCTGATCGGCCGGATGCGCTCGGGCGACGACACGGCGTACGAGGAGCTGTACCGGCGCCATGCCGACGCCGTGCGCCGCTACGCCCGCACCTGCTGCCGGGACGCCCACACCGCCGACGACCTCACCGCCGAGGTCTTCGCCCGCATGCTCCAGGCCGTGCGCGGCGGCTCCGGACCCGAGTACGCCGTCCGCGCCTATCTCCTCACCTCCGTCCGCCGGGTGGCCGCGGGCTGGACGCGGTCGGCGAGGCGGGAGCAACTCGTCGACGACTTCGCGGTGTTCGCGGCGCAGTCCGCCCGCCCTGCGGAGGTGTCCGACGACGACACGCTGAACCTGGGCGCGGATGTGCGCACGATGCACGAGGCCGAGCAGTCCATGGCCATGCAGGCCTTCCGCTCGCTGCCCGAGCGCTGGCAGGCGGTGCTGTGGCACACGGAGGTCGAGGACGAGTCTCCCAGCGAGGTCGCGATGTTCTTCGGCCTCGACGCCAACGGCACGCGCGTGCTCGCCAGCCGGGCCCGCGAGGGCCTCAAGCAGGCCTACCTCCAGGCCCATGTCAGCGCCACCCTCACCAGCGACGAGGAGTGCGCCCGCTACGCCGACCAGCTCGGCACCTACGCCCGCCGCCGGCTGCGCACCCGCGCCGAACGGGGACTGCGCAAGCATTTGGAGGAGTGCGCCAAGTGCCGGCTGGCCGCCCTCCAGATCGAGGAGGTCGCCGGCAGCATCCCGGCCGTCGTGCCGATCGCGGTCATCGGCTGGTTCGGGGCCGCCGGGTACGCCAAGGCGCTCGCGCTCATCGCCGGGGGCGCGGGAGCGGGGGCCGCGGGCGCCGCTGGGGCGGCCGCCGCGGCGAGCGGTTCCTCCGGCGGGGCGACCTCCGGCGGCGGGGCGGTGGCCTCAGCGGGGCTGGGCGCGCCGGTGAAGGCCGGTATCGCGGCAGGCGTGGTGTCGGTGGCGGCCGCGGTGGTGGCCCTCGCGCTCGTCGGCAACGACGGCCCGGCGAAGCAACCCGAGGCTAGGCCGCCTGCCTCCGCACCGTCGCCGGTCGCGCGGCCCGAGGACCCGACACCGACGCCCACTCCGACCCGGGCGCAGGCTGAGGAGCCTGAGCCGGCGCCTCCGGCGATCGTCCCGGCAGCGGCCCCGACGCCGACCTCCACCCAGCGGCCGACGCCCGCACCGACACCGTCGTCGACCCCGACGCCCACCCCGACGTCCACACCGACTCCGAAGCCCAGGCCGACCCCCACGCCCACGCCCACGCCGACGCCCGCCCCGGCCGTCTACCAGCTCAGCGAGCTCGGCTTCGACGTCCACGGCGACGGGACCGGGCCCGAGATCCGGCTCCGCGACAGCAGTTGGGTGTGGCAGCGGAACGCGCTGTCCATCGCGGACCGGCCGTACGCGCCCGGGGTGACCGTGCACGGCCACTCCTCCGTCACCGTCGACCTCAACCGGAAGTGCGCCTCCTACGACGCGTTCGTCGGCGTCGACGACCTGACGATGAAGCTCGGCAAGGTCTCCTTCTCCGTCTACGCCGACGGGAACCGGCTCTGGTCGTCCGGGGTGATCGCGGGCGGCGACCCGGCTGTCCCCGTCCATGTGGACCTCAGCGGCCGCACGAGCGTGCGTCTGGTGGTCGAGCCGCACAGCCACTTCGACCCGGTGGCGCTCGCGGACTGGGCGGAGTCCAGGTTCACCTGCTCGTAGAGGCTCGGGAGGCCTTAGGGGCCTTAGGGGCTGAAGGCTCGGGACTGCGCGGCTGATCGGCCGGCGGGTGGTGGCGCATGGCATCCGTGAGCTCGTGCAGGGCATCGGTCGCGGTCAGGGGCTTGCCCAGGGCGCGCTCGGCCGCGTAGCGCTCGGCGCCCAGTGCCTCGCGGGCCGCGGCCTCCGTTCGCTCGGCCCGGACGTGCTCCGGTACGGGACGCGGATGGGGGCCGCGCATTCCGTCGGCGACCGCGAGGAGTCGGGCCGTGCGCGGGAATTCGCCGAGCCGGGCCAGCAGGTCCGCCGCGGTGTCCACGATCGACGCCGTGATCGCCTCGGCGCACTGGTCGGCCATCGCTTGGCGCAGCGTGTCGGCGAGCACCGGCAGACCGTGCTCCGGCCCGGACTCGACGGCCGTGAGGTGCCCGTCGAGCATGCCCAGCGCCGCCGTGAACTGGGGCGGCGGTGTGCCCTCCCCGATCGCCGCGCGGGTCTCCTCGCACAGCACGCGTGCGTGAGCGATGTCGTCCTGGTGCAGCGCGATGTACGCGCGCATCAACAGGACGAACGCCCGGACGTCCGGCAGGCCGTGGCGGTCGGCGGCGCTGCTCGCCTCGTCCAGCGCGTCCATGGCACCCCCGACATCGCCCGACCGGAACGCGATCTCCCCGAGCCGGGCGATGAGGAACGGCGCTTCGGTGTACGCCCCGACCTCATGGGCGAGCCGCAGCGCCTCGCGGTACTCCCGCTCCGCCTCCGCGAAGCGGCCGCGCGCCATCGCCGCCTCACCCGCCGCGCCGCACACCTGGGCCCGCATCCAGCGGTCGCCGACGCGCAGGCTGAGCACCCGCAGCTCCGCCAGGTCGTCGTCCACCCCGTGCAGGCCGCCGGGCGAGTCGACGACCATGTGCGTGCGGAACATCAGGGTGCAGCCGAGCTCCCAGTCGCCACCGTGGGCACGGCAGTTGGCGACGGCCGCGTCCAGGACGCTCCGGGCGTTCACAGTGTCCCGCAGTTGGAAGGACGTCAGCGGCCAGAGCATGCCGGGCATCCGCGCCGACTCCGGGCCACCCGGCTCGAAGGCCGCGCGCAGGCGGACGAGGAACTCCCGGTGGCGCGGGTTCTCCGCCACGTCCTTCGGCCCCTCGGACAGCAGGAACAGATGTTGCATCCGCAGGTTCATCCGGTGCGCGGGCGGGTACGCGTGCGCGTGCTTGTGCGGGGGCCGGTGGCCTTGCCCGGGACGGGCGTCGTGGTCCGTCGCGGTGGGCGCGTCGAGGAAGGCGGCGACCGGGTCCACGGCGGCCATGCGGGCGGTGAGGTCGGCGGGGACGGGAAGGGCGGGGACGAGGACGTAGTCCGCGCGCGGGGGCTGGAGTGTGTCCAGGACCGCGCCCAGGCGCAGGGTGCGATCGGTCCACTCGGCGCCCTCGATACGGTGGTTGCGCAGCCACCAGAACCAGCCCATGGCCAGACAGACGGCGGCGGCTTCCTCCTCGTCACCGGCCATGAGCGCGCGTTGCAGGCCCACGCGGATGTTGTCCAGCTCGGTCTCCAGGCGGGAGACCCAGGGGAGTTGCTCGGCGGAGCGCAGCAACGGGTCGGCTCGCTCGACGAGCGCGCGCACCCACGCGCGGTGTCGCCGTTCGGCCGCCGCGCGGCCGTGCGGGAGTTCGGCTGCGCGCTCTGTGGCGTACTCGTGGATCGTCTCCAGCATGCGGTAGCGCATGTCGTCGCCGCCGTCCCGCCGGCAGGGGGCCGCCACGACGAGGGACTTGTCGACGAGCGCTCCGACCAGGTCGGCGACCGGTCCGGAGCACACGGCCTCCGCGGCCTCCAGGTCCCAGCCGCCCGCGAACACGGACAGCTCGCGCAGCAGCGTGCGCTCCGGTTCGTCGAGCAGGTCCCAGGACCAGTCGACGACGGCCCGCAGGGTCTGCTGGCGGGGCAGGACCGTGCGGCTGCCCGAGGTGAGGAGGCGGAAGCGGTCGTCGAGGCGGTCGGCGATCTGGCGTGGGGTGAGCAGCCGGAGCCGGGCGGCGGCCAGCTCGATGGCGAGCGGTAGCCCGTCCAGCCGCCGGCAGAGCTCCGCGATCGCCTCCTCGTCCCGCAGGAGGGCGGCCGCGTCGGGGCGGGCGGCGGCCGCGCGCACGGTGAAGAGGCGACGCGCCTGGTCGGGGAGGAGGGGCTCGACCGGGCGGACCGACTCGCCGGGCACGCCCAGGGGTTCACGGCTGGTGGCGAGGATCGTGAGCTCCGGGCAGCGGGTGAGAAGCGTCTCGGCGAGGGCGGCGGCCGCGCCGATGACATGTTCGCAGTTGTCAAGGATCAGGAGTTGGCTGCGCGGGGCGCAGTACTCGACGAGCAGGGCGACCGGGTCGTCCTGCGAGGTCGCCAGCTCGGTGGTCATCAGTACGGTCTCGCGCAGACCGAGGGCACTGACCACCGCGCCAGGCACCGCCTCCGGGCGGTCGAGCGGCGCCAGCTCGACCAGCCACGCCTGTGGGAGCCCGGCGGCGGCTTCCTCTGCGAGACGGGTCTTCCCAGAGCCGCCCGGTCCGGTGAGCGTGACCAGACGGGCCCTGTGCAATTCGGAACGGATGGCGTCGAGCTCGGGTTCCCGGCCCACGAAAGAGGTAAGCCGCGGACGGATGTTGCCGGTCCGTGGCGGGAGTCGGAGCGGGGCGAGACCGGTGAGGGAGGTCGTCCGGGGGTGGTTTTCGGGCCGGTTCAGGAGCTCGGCGTGGAGGGCGCGCAGGTCCGGGCCCGGGTCGGCGCCGAGGCCGTCGGCGAGGGTGCGGCGGGCGGTCTCGTAGGCGGCGAGGGCGTCGGCGGCGCGGCCGGTGTCGCGCAGGGCGCGGATGAGGAGGGCGTGCAGCGGTTCGTCGTAGGGGCGCGCGGCGGACAGTTCCGTCAGGCGCGGAAGGGCTTCGCGGGCGCGGCCGAGGAGGAGGTCCGCCTCGGCGCGGGCGCGGGCCGCCTCCAGGTGGAGGGTCTCGGCGCGGGCGGCGGCGGTGCGGTCGGGGAGGTCGGCGAGGGCGGGGCCGCGCCACAGGGCGAGGGCGTCGTCGAGGGTGTGCGCGGCGGTGGGCGCGTCGCCTTGCCGCAGGGCCTCGGCGCCCTGGCGTACGAGCCGCTCGAAGACGAACAGGTCGACGTCGTCCTCGGTCGCGGCGAGCCGGTAACCGCCCGGGGCGGATACGACGGTGTCCTTGCCGACGGCACGGCGGAGACGGCCGACCAGGGCCTGGAGGGCGGCGGGGGCGTCCTGGGGCGGGTGCTCGGCCCAGACCTCGTCGATGAGGGCTTCCGGGGCGGTGAGACGGCCCGGGCGCAGGGCCAGAGCGGTGAGCAGGGCGCGAAGACGGCCGCCGGGGATGGATACGACGATGCCCTGGTCGTCCGCTGTCTGGGTGACGCCCAGGATTCTGTACCGCACACGGTCATTGTCGCCGGGGCACGCACGCGGGTCACCAGGTTTGCCATCGGGTTGCCGAGCGGGGGGCGAAGGCGGCCGGGCACGCGAGCGGGGGGCGAAGGCGGCCGGGCACGCGAGCGGGGGGCGAAGGCGGCCGGGCACGCGAGCGGGGGGCGAAGGCGGCCGGGCACGCGAGCGGGGGGGCGAAGGCGGCCGGGCACGCGAGCGGGGGGCGAAGGCGGCCGGGCACGCGAGCGGGGGCAGGGCCGCCCGCCAGACCGCCCGCCTCGCGGCAGCAGGAGACACGCGGGCCGGGCAGGGCCGACCCCGATCGCCCTCATGAACCCCGCCTGCCGGGGCGCCTCCCCCTCCCCTCACCGCGCCCGTCGTTCCACCGCGCGGTGCGCGCTCCACAGCGCCCCCGCCCGTCAGGAGCCCCGCCCCGTCAGGAGCCCCGCTCAGCGGGCGCGCCGCCGTCGCAGCGCGCCAGGCGCCGACGACCCCGACGTCACCCCCCGGACGAGACCGCCCGTCTCTGCGGAGCGATGCCTGCCGGTACCGCGCGGGCTCTGGCCGGGGTGCCTGTCCAGCAGGTGCCTCTGCGGGAGAGGAGGCGGCGGAGCCAGAGTTCCAGGGAGATCAGGTCGGCGAGGCCGTCCAGGGGGAGGGGTTCGCCTGCCGCTGCGGCTCTGAGGGCCTTGCGGACGACTCTCGCCTCGACGAGGCCCGCCTCCGCGAGGAGCGGCGCTTCGAAGAGGGTGAGGAGCGGGTCCATCGCCATGCGGAGGCCGGCCCGGGCGGCCGCGTCGGCGGAGGCCTGGGAGGGGGCGCCCCAGCCGTGCGGGAGGTCGGTGATGCCGGCGCCCTTGAGGGCGGTGCGCAGGATCGCCGCACGCGCCCCTGGCTGCACACGCAGGGTCTCGGGGAGCGCACGGCACGCGCGGACGACCTGGTTGTCGAGGAACGGCGCGTGCAGTCGCTGGGAGCGGATCTCGACAGCCTGTTCCAGGACGCGCAGGTCCATGGCGTGCCGGGTGAGGGCCGCACGCGCGCGATAGTCGCCCGGACGCTGGCCCGGTCCCACGACGGTGCGATGCGTGGCCCCTTGTAGGCGAACCGATACTTCAGCCAGCGCCTCGCCCGTCAGCCAGCGCGCGGCCGGGCCCGCTCCGCCCCAGGTGAGAGCCGCCAGAGACGCCCCTACGGCGCCTGCGGGGTCGTCGAAACTGAAGCTGCGGTGCAGGAGTCGTTCGGCGAGACCCTCCACACCCGCGCGGTACGACGTACGGGCCAGTCGGCGGGCCGCGCCGTACACGCGCGCGGGGACGAGCACGGAGCCGTCCGCCCGGGTGAGTGCGGCCACGGGGCGCACGAGGTGGCGGCGCTTGCGGTCCATCAGCAGGTCCGCCAGGCGCGCCGGGTGGGCGTCCAGGACCTGGCGGGCGCCGTAGCCCGTGAAGTGGTCCGCGCTGCCCGCTGCGAGACGCGCGCGGTGGCGGGCGGCCAGGACCAGGCTGGGGCCGGGTTCGTCGGTCAGCGGGCCGTCCAGGTCCGCGTACGGCAGCGTCTCCTCGCCGCCGGCCACGACGACGTGGTGCAGGCGCGGGTTGGCCGCGAGGGCGCCGGCCCGCTCCAGTTCGGCCTCGCGGCCCCCGACGGCCAGGTCGTTGAAGGTGACGGCGACCAGCCGCTCCCCCGCGCCCGTGCCGTGGCCGAGCAGGGTGCCCGGCATGCCGGGCAGGCCCGCCGCGAGGAGCGCCAGCGTGCCGGAGGCCGGCCCGCCGGAGAGGTCGGCGCCGATGCCGGGAACGGGCATCCCGCGCGCGGCGCGCCGTTCGGCGGGTCCCATGCCGGGCACCGGGCCGGGGTCCATGTCGGGGACGTGCCGGGGCGCGGACAGACGCGCGCGTACCGCCTCGATGAGCGCGTCGCGCACGGCGTCGACCGCGCTGTCCGGGTCGGCCGGGGGCGCCGCCACGGCGAGCGAGGCGACCGGCTCGTACCCGGCGACCTCGCGCGCCCCGGCGCGAAGGATCAGCGCATGCCCCGGCGGAATGCGACGCACGCCGTCGTACGGGGTGGAGTCGTGCAGCGCGGCGGGGACGTCGGGGGCGGCGAGGAGGGCCGCCAGGTGGCCGAAGTCGAGGTTGGCCTCGACGAGGTCGGCCAGCGGCAGCGCAGCCGTGGCGTACGCCGTGCCGCCCGCCCAGGGGGTGTGGAACACCGGGCGCACGCCCGCCAGATCGCCGCAGACGGTGATGCGCCGGCCGACCTGGGCGATCGCCGTGTAGCTGCCCGGCCACGCCGTCAGATGCCGAAGTGCCCCTCCGCGCGCGGCGAACAGTCCGACGCGCAGCTGTTCGTCGGTCGCCCCGCAGGTGCCGAGGACCGCGATCCGGGTCTGGGGGTCGACCGTCACCACCCGCACCTCGTCGGGGCGCCAGTCGCCGACCGCCCACAGCGGATCGGGGTCTCCCCACAGGAGTTGGGAACCGACCGGCTGCAAGGTCTCGCCCTCGTAGCCGACTTGGCCGCCCTGATCCTCTCGGCCACCCGGGCTCCCGTACGCCGCGCCGTCGTCGTGCCGGCCGTCGTAACCGACGGACCCGCCCAACGCGCCCGCGGCGGTGCTGCTCCAACCCACCAACCACCGCATCGACGCCTCCACAGGCTGTGGACAACCGAGTGCACCGTACGAACGGTTCACATGCTGCCACGAAGAACGCGCCGTAGAAGGAGGCGGCACCGCTTGTGATCCGGGGAGTCCGCCCGGGTGAACGCGCCGGCACCGGCTGGGACGACTGTGTGCACCCCGGTGTCCGCGACCTGAATGCGCCCCCGGTACGCTCCCCCAGGACGCCCTGTGCGCCCTCGATTTCCATGGTGAGAGGCGTTGTCACCCATGGAACACAGGGTCGCTTTTCGGCCAAATCCCCGGCGCACGTCCGGTGTTGGGAACGCGCCGAGCAGGCTCCGCACACGCTCCGTACACACGCGCGTGCCTCGAAGGCGCGCGCCGGTCCGGGAGACGGAGTTCGCCCCCCGGACCGTTCCGCCGCCCGCGGGGATGAAGGCGGCGGTGTCCCCCAGCCCACTGGATCCAGTACAGCGGGCCGACCCACGCACGGCCCATGGAACCGCTCCCGTGGTGGCCGGAGAAGAGCGCACGGCCGGGCGCACGGCCACACAGCGGGAGCACACCGCAACGGTCCGTACCTGAGCCGACACTTTCGTACGGACCACAATCCCGCCAACCGGAAGAATGCCCCTTAACGCTTGGGATGCGGCGAACTACGCTGGGTTTACGAATGCCGCATGGTTATGCCAGCGCGGCAGCCGTCTGTGTCGAGGGGTGGCGCAATGTCCAGGGAGCAACGCGGGCCGAACGAAAAACTCGGCGCCGTTCTCGCCCTCGCGGGAATCAGCAACGCAGGACTCGCGCGACGCGTCAACGATCTTGGCGCTCAACGCGGGTTGACTCTTCGCTACGACAAGACGTCCGTGGCGCGCTGGGTGTCGAAGGGCATGGTGCCGCAGGGCGCCGCGCCCCACCTCATCGCGGCCGCCATCGGTCAGAAGCTCGGCCGTCCGGTGCCGCTCCATGAGATCGGCCTGGCGGACGCGGATCCCGCGCCCGAAGTGGGCCTCGCCTTCCCCAGAGACGTCGGCCAGGCCGTGCGCTCGGCCACCGACCTCTACCGCCTCGACCTCGCGGGCCGCCGGGCCGGCTCCGGGGGCATCTGGCAGTCGCTGGCCGGATCGTTCGCAGTAAGCGCGTACGCAACGCCCGCCTCACGGTGGCTGATAACCCCGGCCGACAGTTCGGTGGCGCGTGACGTACACCTCCTGGAGGGGTCCGGCGCACCGCTCAAAGTCGGCCACAGCGATGTGCAGAAGCTGCGGGAGGCCGCCGAGGACGCCAGGCGCTGGGACTCCAAGTACGGAGGCGGCGACTGGCGTTCCTCCATGGTCCCGGAGTGCCTGCGGGTCGAGGCGGCGCCGCTGCTGCTCGGCTCGTACTCCGACGAAGTGGGGCGCGCCCTGTTCGGGGCGAGCGCCGAACTGACCCGGCTGGCGGGCTGGATGGCCTTCGACACCGGTCAGCAGGAGGCCGCGCAGCGGTACTACATCCAGGCGCTGCGGCTCGCGCGTGCCGCGGCGGACGTCCCTCTCGGGGGCTACGTCCTGGCCTCCATGTCCCTGCAGGCCACCTACCGCGGGTTCGGCGACGAGGGCGTCGATCTCGCGCAGGCGGCCCTGGAACGCAACCGGGGGCTGGCCACGGCCCGCACCATGAGCTTCTTCCGGCTCGTCGAGGCACGCGCGCATGCCCGCGCGGGGGACGCGCATGCCGCCGGCGCGGCGCTGAAGGCCGCCGAGAGCTGGCTGGAGCGGTCCCGCGACGGCGACCACGACCCGTCCTGGCTCGGTTTCTACTCCTACGACCGCTTCGCCGCCGACGCCGCCGAGTGCTACCGCGATCTGAAGGCGCCGCGTCAGGTGCGGCGGTTCACCGAGCAGGCGCTGTCCCAGCCGACCGAGGAGTTCGTGCGGTCGCACGGGCTGCGGCTCGTCGTCTCGGCGGTCGCCGAACTGGAGTCGGGGAACCTCGACGCGGCCTGCGAGCAGGGGGTGCGGGCGGTGGAGGTCGCCGGGCGCATCTCCTCCGCGCGCACCACGGAGTACGTCAAGGATCTGCTCCACCGGCTGGAGCCGTACGGCGACGAACCGCGGGTGGTGGAGTTGCGGGAGCGGGCGCGGCCGCTGCTGATGACTCCGGCGTAGGCACCACCGCGTTCCGGCGGTCCTTACTTCGGGGGTGCCGGCGTCACCCGGGTTTGAAGGCGTTGTCAGTGGCGCAGTGCACTATCGAAGCCGGGAGGTGGTGCACGTGCCGAAGATCGCTTACGACTGTGATGTGCTCGTGGTCGGCGGGGGCATCGTCGGGCTGTCGACGGCGTATGCGATCACGCGCGCCGCGCCGGGCACCCGGGTCACGGTGCTGGAGAAGGAGCCCGGCGTCGCCCGGCACCAGACGGGGCGCAACAGCGGGGTCATCCACAGCGGGATCTACTACCGGCCGGGGTCGCTGAAGGCGCGGTACGCGGTGCGGGGCGCCGCCGAGATGACGAAATTCTGCGCGGAGTACGGCATCCCGCACTCCGTGACCGGCAAGCTGATCGTCGCCACGGCGCGGGCCGAGCTGCCCCGGCTGCACGCGCTCGTGCAGCGCGGCCGGGAGAACGGTATTCCGGTGCGGGAGCTGGGCGCCGCCCAGATCGCGGAGTACGAGCCGGAGGTGCGCGGGCTCGCCGCCATACGCGTGCGCACGACCGGGATCTGCGACTACACGGCCGTCGCGCGGCGGCTCGGGGAGGCGTCCGGGGCGGAGATCCGGTACGGCGCGCGGGTCGTCCAGGTCGACCGGCGCCCGGAGCGAGGGGTCGCCGTCCGCACCGCGCGCGGGGACGTCGTACGGGGGCGGGTGCTGGTGAACTGCGCCGGGCTGTACTGCGACGAGCTCGCCCGGCTCACAGGGGACGAGCCCGAGGTGCGGATCGTGCCGTTCCGGGGCGAGTACTACGAGCTGGCGCGGCCGGAGCTGGTGCGCGGGCTGGTGTATCCGGTGCCCGATCCGGCGTTCCCGTTCCTCGGCGTGCATCTGACCAGGGGGATCGACGGAGGCGTGCACATCGGCCCCAATGCCGTGCCGGCGCTGGCCCGCGAGGGGTACGGGTGGGGTGTCGTCCGGCCCGGGGAGGCCATGGCGACGGCGGTGTGGCCCGGGGTGTGGCGGCTGGGGCGGCGGCACTGGCGGTACGGCATCGGGGAGCTGCACCGGTCGGTGTCCAAGGGGGCGTTCGTGGACGCGGTGCGCCGGCTGCTGCCGGCGGTGGAGGAGGGCGATCTGGTGCGGGCGGCGGCCGGAGTGCGCGCGCAGGCGGTCCTGCGGGACGGCAGTCTGGTGGACGACTTCCTGATCAGCGAGGGCCCCCGCGCGGTACACGTCCTGAACGCTCCCTCGCCGGCGGCGACGGCCTCCCTCCCGATCGGACGGGAGGTGGCCCGCAGGGCGCTGGGAGCTCTGGCGGCCGCGTGAGCAGCCCGCGCCCCCTGCGGTGCCCCGCGTGGGACATCCGACACCCGCGCGAGCGTCCCGCCGACCCCGCGCAAGGAGCACGGCCGCCGGCTGAACAGCCCCGGCCGGCGGGCAGCAGGCCCCCACGGGCACGGGCCCGGCACTCCAGCCCCGCGAACCGCACAAGCCGCCCTTCTCCGCCCTCCTGCCCTCCCGCGAACCGCACAAGCCGCCCTCTCGCCCTCCCGCGAAGGCAGCGCGACCGGGCCCGGCCGCCGCGTGAGCAGCCGTGAGCAGCACGGCCGACCGTCCCCCGTGAGCGGCAGCCGCACGGGGCAGGACGGGCGTCGCGTGCCATGGTCACCCGTGCGCCGTACCCACGCGTCCGGTCGCCGTAAAATCGTTCGCACTGTGTCTGATTCCGTGAATACCCCCGAAGTCCCCCAGGCCTCTCCCGTCGGCGAGCACCATCCGGGTGAGTCCGTTCGGCATACCCGTGCCAAGGGAGAGCCCCGGTTCCCCGACGGACCCAGGGCCGATCCCGCCGGGTCGCACTTCGAGCGGCGGATCCGGAGCTTCCAGCCCCGGCGCAGTCGGGTGACGGCCGGGCAGGCGGACGCCTTGCAGCGGCTGTGGGCCAAGTGGGGGCTCGACATCGACGGGCATCCCGTCGATCTCGCCGAGCTGTTCGGCGACGACCGTCCCGTCGTGCTGGAGATCGGCTTCGGCATGGGCGAGGCGACCGCGCAGATGGCGGCCGCCGACCCGGACACCGGCATCCTCGCAGTGGACGTGCACACGCCCGGTCAGGGCAACCTGCTCAACCTCGCGGACCGCAACGGCCTGACCAACGTCCGGGTCGCCAACGGCGACGCGATCATCCTGCTGCGCGAGATGCTGCCGGCGGACTCGCTCGACGGGCTGCGCGTCTTCTTCCCCGACCCGTGGCCCAAGAAGCGCCACCACAAGCGGCGTCTCATCCAGCCGGAGTTCCTCGACCTGGCCGCGACCCGGCTGAAGCCGGGCGCGATCGTGCACTGCGCCACGGACTGGGAGCCGTACGCGGAGCAGATGCTGGAGGTGCTCACCGCGCACCCCGACTTCGAGAACACCCGGGTCGACGGCGGGTTCGCGCCCCGGCCCGAGTTCCGGCCGCTGACCCGGTTCGAGGGGCAGGGGCTGGACAAGGGGCACGTGGTGAACGATCTGCTCTTCACGCGCGTACAGCATCGCGTCCAGCAGCCCAGCAGACCGTAGCCCAGCAGACCGCTGCCGAGCAGACCGCAGGCAGGCAACCGGCACGGGGATCGCTGACCCACCGACTCCGTCCACCACAGTCCCCTCCCTCGTTAGGGTCGATGCCGTGGCCATCAGTCCCCCGTTCCCGCCCTATCCGCCGCATCCGCCGCATCCCGGCGGGGCGCCCGAGGACGGCGTCCTCCGGCACGCGCACTGGTGGCAGCACAGAGGGGTGCGGTACGGGGCGCTGATCACGCTGCTCGCGCTCTCCGGCCTGGTCATCCTGGCGTTGGTGCGCGAACAGACCGGCTCGGAGGGCTTCCTGGTCGGGCTCGGGCTGGCCGTGCTGCCGGTGCCGTTGCTCGTCGCCGCCTTCCGGTGGCTCGACCGGGTCGAGCCCGGGCCCTGGCGGAACCTGGTCTTCGCCTTCGCCTGGGGCGCGTGCGCGGCGGCGCTGATAGCCATCGTCGCCAACAGCTTCGCGACGAGATGGATAGCGATGGCGACCGCCGACCCGTCCAGCGCGGACACCCTGGGGGCGACCGTCATAGCGCCGGTCGTCGAGGAGTCCGCCAAAGCCGCCGCCGTCCTGCTCGTCTTCCTCTTCCGCAGGCGGGACTTCACCGGGATCGTCGACGGCGTGGTCATCGCCGGGGTCACCGCCACCGGCTTCGCGTTCACCGAGAACATCCTCTACCTCGGCACCGCTTTCGGCACGGACCAGCTGACCGGCGACAGCGGCATCTCCTCCGTCACCGCCGCGACCTTCTTCGTGCGCGTCGTCATGTCGCCGTTCGCGCACCCCCTGTTCACCGTCCTGACCGGCATCGGCTTCGGCATCGCCGCGCTCTCCGGGGACCGTCGGCAGCTGCGCCGCGTGCTGCTCCCGTTGGCCGGGCTGCTCCTCGCCATGGGCATGCACGCCCTGTGGAACGGCTCCTCGTCGTTCGGCGAGTTCGGCTTCTTCGCGGTGTACGTGGCGATCATGGTGCCCGCGTTCGGGCTGCTCACCTGGCTCGTGGTGTGGACCCGCCAACGTGAGCTGCGCACCGTGCGCGAGGAGCTGCCCGCCTACGCGGCGGCCGGCTGGCTCACCCCGGCCGAGCCGTTCGCACTCGGCTCGATGCGGGCCCGGCGGCTGGCCCGCGGATACGCCGGACGCCACCTGGGCCGGCCGGCGGCGCGGGAGGTGGCGCGGTACGAGGCGTACGCGACGTCCCTCGCCTTCCTGCGGCATCGCGGCCGGCGGGGGCGGGGAGACGCCGACTTCGTCCTCCGGGAACGGGAGCTGCTGAACGAGCTGTGGCGCCGGAAGGACGTCGCCCGGCCCGCGCTGGACCACGCGGCCCGGATGACGGCCCCTCCGGTACCCGTACGGATGGCTGCGCCGCCCTGGCCGATGTACGGGGCCCACGGGTCGTCGTACGGGTCGTACGGGCACCCCCAGGGGCACCACCCCGGGTACCCGGCAGGGCCGGCGTACGGGTATCCCGCAGGGCCGTACCCCGCCCCCAACCCCTACCGATAAGTTTCGAACGCCCTACAGCCCTGACGTCGGGGGTGGCCGTCAGGGCTGTAGGAAGTCGGGTCGGGAGCCGGCCGGGGGCCGGGAGGTCTCAGGGGTTGAGGCCCTTGCTGCGCAGCCAGGCCGCCGGGTCGATGCCGTCGGAGCCGCCGTCCGGGTGGACCTCGAGGTGGAGGTGGGCCCCGGTGACGTTGCCGGTGGCGCCGACGCGGCCGATCACGTCACCGGTGCCGACCTTCTGGCCGACACTGACGCTGATCGACGACTGGTGGCAGAACCAGACCTCGGTGCCGTCGTCCAGCGTGAGGATGGTGCGGTAGCCGTAGGAACCGGCCCAGCCCGCCTCGGTGACGGTGCCGCTGTGGACGGCCTTGATGAGCGTGCCGGTGGGCGCGGCGAAGTCGAGGCCCGTGTGGTAGCCGGAGGACCAGAGGGAACCGGCCTGACCGAAGGTCGAGGTGATCGTGTACGAGGAGGTCGGCAGCGTGTACTGCGTGGCCAGTTCGGCCAGGCGCGCGGCCTCGGCCTTCTTGGCGGCCTCGTCGGCGGCCTTCTTCTTCGCGGCGGAGGCCTTGGCCTCCGCCTCCTTCTCGGCCTTGGCGACGGCGTCGGCCTGGGCCTTGGCCGCGGCGGCAGCGGCGGCCGCTGCCGCCTTGGTCTCGAGCTGGGTCTGCTGCGACTCGGCCTGCGCCATGATCCGGCTGCGCAGGGCCTCGCCGGCGTCGGTGGCGCTCTCGCCGGTGTCGGTGGCGGGCGCCTCGGACCCGAAGTTGGCGAGGGCGGGCGCGGCGTCCTCGGCCGGCTCGTCGTCGGAGATGAGGGAGCCCACGTTGGGCAGGTCCGGCATGGAGATGGAGACCGGGGCCTTGCCGGTGTTGGCGCTGGCCATGCCGCCCGCGCTGACGGCGGCTATGACGCCGACGCCGAGGACGGTGGAGCTGCGGGCGAACCCGCCGCCGCGCTGCTTGGCGACGCGGTGCTTGCCGCGTACCGGGCGAATGGAATCCGCGGTGGGGTTCCACTCCTCCCAGGGGCCCTCGTCGGTGCGGACGCTGCCGTAGGCCAAGGTCTCTGCGGACCGCTGGCTCGGCACGAACGGGGCTTCTGGGGCAGGCCGGTTGGACGCCACGCGGGCGTACTCCTTTCCTTCCGTCGCCTACCGGGTTAGCTGACGGGTTCGGAGCGGGAAGGTCTCCTACGCGCGTAAACCGGTCGTGGGCTCTGCGAGCTCACGACGGCTTCCGCGAGATTCACCCCAAGGTGGTGGTTCCCCGGTTCCCTTGCGGGATTCGGCAGTGCGCACGGAGCCGACTCTTGTGCCGGCTGGGACGACCGCGCTGCGTTATCGAACGTTAATAGACCCGGGGTCGGGATTCCAAGCTCTTCTGCTTGATCAACAACATTTCCGGCCTGGACTTTCGACCCATGACCGGTGAAAAACGGGCGAGTTGGCCGGGCTCAGCAATTACACAGGCATTGACAGGACGTCAGCCGCTGCGCGGAGGGGGATCACGCGCTCACCTGCAGTGACGACCGCGACGACCGCCCTGCCGGAGGAAACCGGGAAAAACACCGAGGGCCGGAATCCATGTTCTGGATTCCGGCCCTCGGCCTTCAGTAGCGGGGACAGGATTTGAACCTGCGACCTCTGGGTTATGAGCCCAGCGAGCTACCGAGCTGCTCCACCCCGCGCCGTTGAACACAACTGTACGCCATCAGCGGGGCCGCAAACACCACGGTTGCGCAGGGGGTCACAGGAGGTGGCGGTTCGGGGCCTTCGCCCGCTCCTCGTACTCCGGGAGTACGAGGACGTCGACGCCCTCGGCCGTCAGCAGTCCGGTGCCGTCCGCCTCCGTCACGAAGGTGTCCGGCTCACGCCAGGCCGTGACCACCCGGCGCACTCCCGCGTCGAGGATGAGACGGGCGCAGGGCGCCGGGCGCGAGGAGCGGCGGGCGCACGGTTCGAGGCTGCTGTAGACGGTGGCCGTGGGCAGCCGGGGGTCGGCCGGGTCGAGCTTCCCGAGGGCCGCCTCCTCGGCGTGCACGACCGGGTCGCCGGCCTCTCGGGAGTGACCGCGCGCGAGTTCCGTGCCGTCGGCGGCGACGATCACCGCGCCGACGCTGAAGGCGGTCACCGACGGCGGACAGTCGGCCGCCAGCTCGCAGGCGAGGGCCAGCCAGTGCCGGTCGGCGGCGACGGGCAGCGGTCCGGCCCCGGGGGCGGTGGGCTCGTAGCGGTGCAGGACGACGTCCTCGATGCGCCGCGTCTCCAGCAGGCGCAGGCGGCCGCCCTGGTAGCCGCCCGGCCCGAAGAGGCGGGGCGCGTCCGGGTCGCCCACGAAGAGCGGGGCGAGGACGAGCTGGAGTTCGTCGGCGAGGCCCTGCCGGAGCAACTGGGTGTGGATGATTCCGCCGCCCTCGACCATGAGCCGCCGCACGCCGCGCACGTCGTGGAGGTGTTCGAGGAGGCGGCGCCAGTCCAGTTCGGGGCCGAGCGCGACGACGTCCGCGGCGATGCCGAGCGCGCGGGCCCGCTCGGCGCCCTTCTCCGTCGTGTACACGACCTTCTCGCCGCCGGTGTGCCAGAAGTTCGCGGCGGGATCGAGGTCGCCGGAGCCGCTGACGGTGACCTTGAGGGGGTACGGGGGAAGCCCGGCGGCGACCCGGGCGGCGCGGCGCTCGGGGGAGTTCACGAGGAGCCGCGGGTTGTCGGCGCGGATCGTGCCGGCGCCGATGAGGATGGCGTCGACGGAGGCCCGTACCTCGTCGACGCGGTCGAAGTCGGCGGGGCCGGAGAGGAGCAGGCGCTCGGGCGTGGTGTCGTCCAGGTAGCCGTCGAGGGAGACGGCGGCGGACAGCAGGACGTACGGGTACGGCATCGACGCACTCCCCGGGATGGGTCCGACGGCGGTCTCGGCCGGACCGGGCCTTGGTTCAAGTTTGAAACAAACCTACACTGGACGCATGACGACTCGCTGGCTGTCCCCCGAGGAGCAACGCGCCTGGCGCGCGTACGTCGCCGGCTACCTCCTGCTGGAGGACGCGATCGACCGGCAGCTCCAGCAGGAAGCCGGCCTGCCCCACCTCTACTACTCCATCCTCGCCAACCTCTCCGAGACACCGGAGCGACGGCTGCGGATGACCGACCTCGCCGAGCAGCTGAAGATCACCCGCAGCAGGCTGACGTACGCGGTGACCCGCCTGGAGAAGGACGGGCTGCTGCGGCGCGAGGAGTGCCGGTGGGACAAGCGCGGGACCGTCGCGGCCCTGACGGACGAGGGCATGGCGGCCCTGGAGAGCCTGGCCCCCGGCCATGTCGAGACGGTCCGCTCCGCCCTCTTCGACCGGCTCACCCCCGAGCAGGTGGGACAGCTGGAGGAGATCTTCACGCAGGTCGTGCTGGGGTTCCAGGACGGCGACGAGGCCGCCCCGGAGGAACTGCCGTGGCGCCGCCGCTCATCACCCTGTTCGGGAACCTGAGGACCGGACCCGAGGACCGGACCCGAGGACCGGACCCGAGGACCGGACCCGAGGACCGGACCCGAGGACCGGACCCGAGGACCGGACCCGAGGACCGGACCCGAGG
>NZ_JBFAKW010000009.1:26064-60441 GCF_040655955.1 Streptomyces sp. NPDC050263
AGGACCGGACCCGATGGCCGGACCCGATGGCCGGACCCGATGGCTTCGAGCGCATGAGGTGTGCGCCACAATCCCGTTGCTTCAAATTTAAAGCATGGGGTAAGGTCACTCTCGGCACGCTGCTTCAAATCTGAAACAGATGGACGCGGCTGCCCGCACCGACCCCACTCGCACCGGGAGACCCGCATGCCTGACACCCCCGCCGCCGCCACTCCGCGCGCCCGCGTCCGGGTACCGCTGCGCTTCCACGACGGCTACTCCGTCGACGCCGAACTGGTCACCTTCCACGGCCTGGCGGACAGCCAGGAGCACGTCGCCGTCGTCCTCGGCGAGCCGGCGCCCGGCGCCACCCCGCTGGTCCGGTTGCACTCCGAGTGCCTCACCGGCGACGTCTTCGGCTCCGCCCGCTGCGACTGCGGGCCGCAGCTGCGCGAGGCGGTCGAGCGCATAGCCGCGACCGGCGGCGTCCTGCTCTATCTCCGCCAGGAGGGCCGCGGCATCGGCCTCTACAACAAGCTCGACGCGTACGCCCTCCAGGACCAGGGCCTGGACACCTACGAGGCGAACGCCGCGCTCGGCCTGCCCGAGGACGGCCGTGACTACACCGCCGCCGCCCAGATGCTGCGCGCCCTGGACATCACGAGCCTGGACCTCCTGTCCAACAACCCCGACAAGGCCGACCAGTTGCGAGGCCTCGGCATCGACGTCAGGGACCGTGTCCCCACGGGCGTGTTCACGACCCCGCACAACGTCCGCTACCTGCGTGCGAAGGTCCTGCAGACCCAGCACACGCTGCCGCTGGCGGACCTCAACGGGCTCACCGGGCGCACCGGGCTCAACGTGGGCTGACCGACGGCGAACGGCCCGGCGACGCCCCGAACGGGCCGTCCAGCGCCGCCCATTGGAGCAGCATGATGGTCTTCGCGTCCGCGATCGCACCGCCGCGGACGAGGTCGAGGGCCTCGTCGAAAGGCAGTTCGACGACGATGATGTCCTCGCCCTCGGCCGCCACGCCCGCCGTTTCGAAGCCCGAGGCGGAAGCGTCATAGGGGGCGGCGAAGAAGCTCAGCCGTTCGGTGACCGAGCCGGGGCTCATGAATGCGTCGAACACATGCTCTACATCGTGGACGGTGCGTCCAGTCTCCTCGGCGGCCTCGCGACGGATCGCCTCCTGCGGATCGTCGCCGTCCAGGAGCCCGGCGGCGGTCTCCAGCAGCATGCCGTCGGGGTGCCCGTTGACATACGCGGGCAGCCGGAACTGACGGGTCAGCAGGACCGTCCGCCGGTCGGGGTCGTAGAGCAGGATCGTCGCGCCGTCGCCCCGGTCGTAGGTCTCGCGCCGCTCGCGGCTGACGTGGCCGTCGCTGTGCCGGTAGTCGAAGGTCGTGCGGCGCAGCACCGCCCAGTCGCAGGCGAGGACCTCCACGTCGAGGATGCGGACCCGGTCGTTGCCAGTGAGGTCGCGCCCCTGCCGGTCGAGCCCGGTACGGCCGCGGGGGTCGGGGACGTCGATGCCGACGGTCATACGGGGCTCCCTGCGAGGTTCTGGTCGGAGGTGGGGACGTCGGCGAGTGTGAAGTAGGCCTGCTTGCCGCCGCGGCGGGCCGTCTCGACCATCCGATCCGCGCCCTCCGACGGCCCGCCGATGCGCAGCACCGCGTCACAGCGGTCGAGCAGGCGTTCGGCGACGGAATGGAAGAGCTCGTCGAAGAGCGGGCCGCCGGCGACCGGGTCGCCGCCCGCCGCCTCCAGCAGGGGCAGCGCCAGCGCCTCGCCCGTGACGGGCAGATGCCCGGCCCGGTACAGGACGAGCGCGGCCTCGTTCATGGCCCGCACGTTGGCCGCGAGCTTCACGGGGTCGCCGCCGGTGCCCGAGCGGTACGGGCCGGCGACCAGGATCATCAGCGATGCCATGTCTGCGTGTCTCCTCAGGCGAGGCGGGTGTCGACGCCGGCCTTGCGCAGGGCGTCCAGGGTCGCGGGGCCGCCGGGGTGGGTGGCGGGGTCGCCCGCGGCGGCGTCGGTGACGAAGGTCCGCACGGCGTCCAGCGGAGCGACCTGGCTGAACGCGCGCACGCCCAGCTTCGTCGCGTCGGCCACCGCGACCGTGCGGCCGGCCTGGCCGAGTCCCGCCTGCTTGACGGCCGCGTCCTCGAGGGAGAACTCCGACCAGCCGTGTTCGGCGTGCACTCCGCCGATGGACATCACGAACACGTCGAAGGCCAGGGACTCCAGGGTGCGCAGCGCCAGCGGCCCGACGAGGGACCGCTCACCGGGGCGCGAGCGGCCGCCGACGACCAGCAGTTCGATGCCGGGCCGGTCGGCCAGCCGCACCGCCGCCTGAAGACTGAGCACCGCGACGGTCAACGGGCCCCGCGCGGCGAGGTGTTCGGCCACGTGCACGGTCGTCGTCCCGGCGTCCAGCAGCACCCGCGATCCCGGCTCGACGAGTGCGGCGACGGCCGCGCCGAGCCGGTCCTTCGTCGCCGCCTGCCACGCCTGGCGCGCCTCGAACCCGCCGCCCTCCGCGCGGGCCCGCGCAGCGACGGCCCCACCGTGCACCCGCCGCACCAGTCCCTGCCGCTCCAACGCGTCCAGATCCCGGCGCACGGTCATCTCGGACACCCCGAGCCGCTGAGCGAGCTCGGCGACGGAAACCCGCTCCTGGCCCTGCCCCGCGCCTTGCACGAGACGCAGGGTCAGGTCGAGACGATCGGCGACATCCATACCGCCATTTCTACCACGCCAATGTTTGAACGAACATACGCTTGTGAACCCGTGGACCGAAGGAAGCCCCAGCCCGAAGTACCTCGAAGTACCTCTGAGCTGGGGGCGTTTCGGTAGGCCCTGTGGGACTCGAACCCACAACCAATGGATTAAAAGTCCTGGCGTGATCTTGTTGGGCGGTTCCGGACGCTGCTTCGGTGTCCGGAACCACCAGGTCAGGACACACTCGCCGTTGGGCGCAATCCACCCATCGATAGCTGATGCCACACCGCTCACGCATCGCTCACTCAGGGCGCCTCCTGACCAGGGTGTTCGCTCCTGCTGGCGATATCTTCCCCTCCGAGCAGCCCGAGGGCGCGGCCAGGTTCGTGCCCTCACCGCTCCGGCAGGCACACACGCGTTTTCGCATACCTGTACGTGTCATCACGGGCGCGCGCTTCTCGCCGCAAGCCCCAGTCGAAGGACTTCCTCCACCACCACTGCGCGAGTCCCTGTCGAAGCCGATTCGTCACCGGCTGCGCCTCGCAAACGTTCCGGCCTCATCGAACTCCGATCGGCGTCGACGCCATGCCCTGAAACCAGGAACAACACAGGCTGCCACCAGGAGCAAGGCCCCTACCACGTAGATTCCCGCGCCGGCGGAGAACTCATGAGGGTCCTGACTTTCTTCACTGCCCGCAGCCGGCACCACTTCCAAGACACGGCTGCCCACAAGCACGAACACCGTGGCAACCGCCACGAGGAGTGCGGCAAGGTTGGCTCGTAGCGCTGCCACAGCCCTCACCACGTGGGTGGCGATCGTGCCGGGCCTCTTCTCCATGAACTCGGCTGTCTCGGCCTGTGTGCAGTCCATCGCCTTGGTTACCCACACGGCGGTGCGCTGTTGCGGAGGGAGGCCGTACAGCGCCTTGTGCACGACCATGCGGTTGGCCACCAGTTCGCTGAAATCGGCGACGTGGACGTCTCCAACTACCTGTTCCTGTCCACCGCATGCGGCGGCCCACTCCCTTCGCGTGCGGTTCTGACGGCTCGCAGCCCGTACGTCGTTGCGGATGACCGCGTACAGATACGCACGGGGCTCGCGGATGTTCGCAGGAGCTCGGAGTGCCTTGGTGAACGCCGACTGCACAACGTCCTCGGCTCCAAGAACGGACTCAGGGACCCCTTCCTCGGCCGGCAGCCGACGGGCAGGTCCGATCATCTCCGCCCCCTGATCTACTTCTACGGCGGCCAAGGTCACCACCGAGCCGTTTGGCTGCTCAGCCAAGGCTCCTCCCCCGCTCCCTGCCCTGCTCGCCGCGGCCGTGTTCCTGGACCAGGATCGCCGCCTGGACTCTGGAGCGCAGGCCCAGCTTGGCCAGGATGTGGGAGACGTGGGACTTCACGGTCGTCTCGCTGATGTAGAGGCGTCGGGCGATCTCCTGATTGGAGAGGCCTTCGCCCAGGCAGTCGAAGACGTCCCGCTCGCGGTCGGTGAGCTGGTCGAGGCCCTTGGGGTGGGCCTGGACGGCGGGGGCGGTGCCGGCGAAGTGTTCCATCACCCGGCGGGTCACTTGTGGTGCCAGTACGCCGTCGCCCTGTGCGACCAGGTGGATGGCCTCGACCAGCCGCACGGTCTCGACCGACTTGATCAGGAAGCCTGCGGCCCCGGCCTGCAGGGCGGTGTAGACGTATTCGTCGAGGTCGAAGGTCGTCAGCACCAGGACCTGGCACACGCCCTCCTGTACGAGGGTCCGGGTGGCGTTGATGCCGCCGCCACCCGGCATACGGACGTCCATCAGCACCACGTCGGGGCGGAGCTGCCGAGCCAGCCGTACCACGCTGATGCCGTCGGCCGCCTCACCGACGACCTCGATGTCCTCGGCCTGCTCCAGTACGAGGACCAGACCGGCCCGCACCGCGGCGTGGTCGTCGGCGACCAGGACCTTAATGCCCATGTTCCCTCTCTGCTCCCAGCGACGATTCCGAGCTCAGCGGCAATATCGCGTGTACCCGCCAGCATTCGCCGGACGCCTGTGCCGAAACCGTTCCGCCGATCACCGCCGCGCGCTCGCGCATGTTGAGCAGGCCGTTGCCCGAGCCGGGCAGGGTGGTTTCCTTGGTGTCGGCCAGTTCGTTGGTGACCTCCACGTGCAGGTCGCCGCCCTCGGCGTGCACCGCGACCCGGGCACGTGAGCCGGGGGCGTGCTTGGTCGCGTTGGTCAGCGCCTCCTGGACGATGCGGTAGGCGGCGAGGTCGACCGAGGCCGGCAGATCGGCCGGTAGGCAGTCGGTGAGCTGGGCTTCTCCCTGGTCGGCGTCGCCCGTGGCCACGGTGATGTCCAGTCCGGTGGCGCGGGCCGAATCGAGCAGGACGCGGAGTTCGGCGAGGCGGGCCGGGGATGCCTGCGAGAGCTGCTGCTCCTCGGCGTTCTGGCCGCGCAGCAACTCGATCATCGCGCGCATCTCCGTGAGGGCATCGACGCTGTTCTTCCGTATGGAGCGCAGTACTTGGTTGACGGCCGGAGAGTCGCCGCGCATGGAACCCACGGCATCCGACTGGATGGCGATGGCGGACAGGTGCCCGGCGATCACGTCGTGCAGGTCCCGTGCCATCCGCGCCCGTTCCTCCGACACGGCCGTACGGCGGTCGAGTTCGGCGATGGTGGCCTGTTGCTCGGCCCGCATTCGTTCCGCCTCGACCTGCTCGCGTTCCTGACGGACCGTCATGGCCCACCAGACGGGGACGAACAGGATGGTCAGCATCAACAGGACCATCAAGACGACCACTTGCCAGTCCTGCACGGTGTAGAAGAGCGCGGTGGTGACCATCACGACCAGGGTGATGACCGCACGGATGAGGCTGCGGCTGGCGCGCCGGGATGCGTGCAGGGTGGCGCTGTAGAGCAGCTCCGACACCACCAGCAGCATGGAGATGCTGAAGCCCACCATCACATCGACCGCGCAGCAGAACAGGCCGGCGCCGAGGGCGGGCATGGGCAGCTGCCTGCGCACCAGTACGGCGGCGCAGGCGCAGCCGAGCGGGATCAGCCGCCATGGGGTGGAGACGTGCCACAGCGCGAGCGTGTGCACGTCCCGGAAGAAGGGATACCAGCCGGCGACGTAGAGGAACGTGCCCAGCGCGAACAGCGCCACGGCTGGAAGGACGTCCTGCCGGCCGGGGCGGAAACTCCTGTCCCGCAGGACTCCCAGATCCACCACGAACTCATAAAAGCACAGCTGGCAGCGGGAGTTGACGCGATATCGGCTACCGCGAAGGTATCTCCTACGAAGGTTGGAGAGTGCATCCGTGCGCCCCCTCGAAGTAATGAAGGCCGCCCCTCCGAACCGCCGAAGACACCGGGCCGGCGCCCGGCGAGGCTGGGACCATGACGACCAAGTCCGACACCGGGGCCGCCGCGGTCCACCCCTCCAAGAAAACGGGTTCCGCTCCCTCCGGAACCACGAGCCGACGCATCGAGGTCCTGGACATCCTCCGTGGCGTCGCGATCATCGGGACGCTCGGCACCAACATCTGGCTCTTCACACACCCGTTGGGGCCACCGAGCCTCTTCTTCCGGATGCCCGAGCCGGACTCACTGAGCGGCGCCGTGGAGGTCGCGCTCCGCTCTCTGTCGAACGGGAAGTTCCTGGCGCTGCTCACCATCCTGTTCGGCGTGGGCCTGGAAATCCAGTACCAGTCGGCCCGCCGACGCGGGAGGAGCTGGCCCGGCTGGTACTTGTGGCGGGCCGCCCTGCTGTTCGTCGAGGGCGCGCTGCACTTCGTCCTGGTCTTCGAGTACGACGCGCTGATCGGTTACGCGTTCACCTCGCTGATCGTCGTCTACCTGGTGGGCCGCAGCGAGCGCTGTGTTCGTGCCTGGATCATCGCGATGGGCAGCCTCCACCTCCTGCTGGTCGCCGCGCTCAGCTATGCCGTGGTCGCCACGGGGACCGGCTCCGGCTCCGGCCGCCTCGGCCGGGCCGACGTGTACGCCGTGGGCAGCTACGCGGATCAGATCGCGTTACGGCTGAACCGGTTCATCGTGTACCGCATCGAGTCGTTGTTCGTGATTCCGATGGGGGTCGTGCTCTTCCTCCTCGGCTCCCGGCTGCTGCGGGCCGGGGTGTTCGAGAACAGCGCGCGGGGTGCCCGACTCCGACGTCGTCTGATGGCCGTGGGACTCGGCGTCGGCGCCCCGCTGAACGTGCTGACCGCTTTCGGCGGCCCCGGCTGGTTCGTGGTGGACCGGTATCTGCTGCCGCCGCTGGTGGCGTTCGGTCTGCTGGGGCTGGTCACGACGCTGGCGCACCGGATGACGGGCGAGCACGGCGTGCTGCGCCGTGGCGTCACGGCGGTGGGCCGTAGCGCCCTGTCCTGTTACGTGTTCCAGAATCTGGCGGCGGCCACGCTCTGCTACGGCTGGGGTCTGGGGCTCGCCACCGAACTGGGCTGGGCCCGGCCGTGGTGGCCGGTCCTCGCCTGGGCCGGGATCGTCGCCTCGTTCCTGGTGCTGTCCTCGCTGTGGCTGCGCCGGTTCAGCCGGGGTCCGCTGGAACTCGTCTGGAACTGGGCGTACAGGGCCCCCCAGCGCCTGGGCGGCCGTGCGTAGAGGTGTCGTCCCGGAAGGACGGTCCCGCGGAGGAGGTGGTGGGACCCGCATGCCACGCGGGCCCCACCACCGTCCCTCAGGGCGTGCGCAGTTCGACGGTACGCAGTTCCGGGGACGCGGCGATCTCGCTCTCGCAGAACCGGCCCTGGGTGAGCTGTCCCTTGGCGTACAACTCGGTCTGGTCGGCGTAGTGGGGCGAGGTCGGGTCACCGGACTGCGAGGAGGCGAGCACCCGAGCGACCTTTGGGCAGTCGCCGTCGGTGAAGGAGACGACCTGGATCAGGCTGGCGCCGTACTCGACGTCCCCGTACCCCATGTCGTCCCGCCATGTGTGCCCCTGCACGTTGATCAGGCCGAGCGCGGCGGGGCCGCCGTGGGTCGGCAGCTTCTTGCCGCCCCGCACCACGTACTGGTGCCGGCCCAGCGGAGCGTCCGGCGCGATGCCGAGCCGGGCCAGTTCCGCCACGGCGTCCCCGAAGGCCGCCGCCACCGCGGGGTTCGCGGTGTCCAGGTCCCGTGGGGTGTTCACCGGATCGGCCGGGTCGAAGGGGGTGCGCCACGGCGGTGCCCCGCGCCCCAGCAGCTTGACCCAGAAACGGGTGAACAGCAGGGCTCCGCGACTGTCCACGGTGAAGCGCCGGTCCCACTGGGACAGCGCCCGGCACGCCGGTCCGGCGTCGACCGTGCCGGTGGCGGCGGGGGCCCTGCCGCCGGGCAGCGCTGCGCACATCCGCGCGGTGTCGGCCACCACCAGTTCCGCGATCTTGCTGCGGTTCGCGAACAGCAGGTCCTGCATGGTGCGGAGGCCGAAGTCCCGGCCGGGCAGTCCGTCCGTCCCGGCCTTTCGCTCCTCCAGCGCGGTGAGGGTCATCCGCGTCCGCGCGGTGCGTTCCGTGCCGATGGTGCCGACGACGCGCGGATAACCGGTCAGCGGGGCACGGGGGTTGGACAGCCAGGCGCTGTCGTTGGAGTTCGACGCGTAGTCGTCGCGGAAGTGGGCGGGCAGGCTCGCGGTGCCGAGCAGGCCCGGCGCGACCGCGTCGGCGGCGCGACCCCAGGCGCAGTCCGTGCGGGCGCCGTCCAGGACGGAGAGTCCGGTGGACGGGAAGATCGCCTTGCCGAGCGCGGTGTTGCAGCGGGCCGCCAGCTCGTCCGTGATGTGCGGCACGACCTGGACTCCGGAGAAGAGCGCCTTTCCGCTCTTCTCGGACGCCACCGTGTTGACCCAGGGCATGCCCTGGGTGCGGACCAGTGCCTCCTGTACGTCCTTGGTGCTCTGGGCCCGGTTCAGGTCGAACCAGGTGTTCAGACCGCGCAGGTTGCCCACGTTGGCGTCGCGCAGGGCGTACGCGGTGTCCGTGGTCCAGTCGGTGGGCAGACCGAACACGGCGCTCAGCACCGGGCCGTACCGCGTGGACCACAGGGTCCTCCCGACGGTCCTGACCGTGCCGTCGGCGTCGCGGACGCGGACGGCGACCTCTCGCTGGGTCATCCGCTCCGGCCTGCCGTCGACGAGGTAGGCCGTCGGGTCACCGGGGACCGGCTGGAGCTGGTAGAGCCCCAGGGGGACGGCGGAGGAGACGGTGTGGCTCCAGGCGACGTTCTGGGTGTGTCCCGAACGGATCAGCGGCACACCCAGCAGACCGCCGCCGGACACGTTCATCTTCCCCGGCACCGTCAGCTGGGCCTCCCACAGCCGCATGGCGCCCGACCACGCGAAGTGCGGGTTGCTCAGCAGCAGACCGCGGCCGTTCTCCGTGTGCTCGGCGCCTATCGCGAACGCGTTGCTTCCGTTGCCCTGGCTCTGGCCGCCCAGCCCCGCGGTCACCGACCTCACGGCCGCCTCGACCCGCGGTGCCGCGCCGTAGGACGAGGCGGCCGAACCGGGCGCCGGTGGCCGCGCGTCGACGATCGCGTCGATCATGCGGCCGCCACCGCCGGACGTGCTGAGCGCGTGGAACTGGCGGTAGACGTCGATGTCCTGGATGGGCCGCAGCCAGGCGGCGCCGCGGCAGGCGGGGTCGGTGATCCCGTCCGGGCCGGTCTCCGCCAGGTAGCGGTTGTAGCCGCTGACATAGCCGCGCACGATGTCCCGTACCTCGGCCCTGGGGCCGAGCGGGGCCGGCTCGGCGAGGGCCTTCTCCACCACCTTGGAATCGTTGACCTGCTGGAAGTACAGGTCGCTTCCGAGGTTCGAGCGGGCGGGGCCGTACGCGTTCGTCGGACCGTCGGCTCCCCGGTACAGCGAGCGCTGGGCGCCCACCGTGAGGTAGATGTCCGCGAGCAGGCAGATGTTGTCCTTCGCGGCGGCGTAGCCGTGGCCGTAACCGAGCCCCGCGTAGTCGTCCGCCTTGATGTGCGGAATTCCGTGCTCGGTGTAGCGGATGGTGGCGGACAGTCCGCCGGGAGCCGCGACCTTCGTGGTTTGCTCGGCCGCGGCGGCGGGCAGGGTAGACAGGGCCAGGCCCCAGACGACCGCCAGCGCGGCCGAACGGCCCAGTCTGCGCCGCCACTTGCTGTGTTTCATCATTCCCCCATGTCCTTGCGTTCCTTGCTCGTTTCTTTCGCGTGCGTCGGCCCGGGCCCGCGCAGCGTGGTGCGTGGGCCCGGGCCCGGGCCCGGGTGCTTCCCGGTGGGTCAGCCGGCCGCGCTCCTCGACTCCGAGGTCAGATCGGTACCGTCGACGAGCCCTTGGTAGGCGGCGAGTGTCCGGTACAGCGGGCTGTCGCGCAGCAGGGACTCGTGGGTGCCGACGGCCGCCACGCTCCCCTTGTCCAGCACGATGATCTGGTCGCAGTCCACGACGGTCGCGAGGCGGTGCGCGACCATGACCGTCGTACGTCCCGCCCTGCGGGCCCGCAGCAGCCGTTGTAGGCTCCATTCGGTCTCCGCGTCGACGCTCGACGTCGGCTCGTCGAGCAGCAGCAGTTCGTGGTCGTGCAGCAGGGCCCGGGCCCACGCCAGGCGCTGGCGCTGGCCGCCGGACAGGACGACGCCCGCGTCGCCCAGGTCCCGGTCCAGACCGTCGGGATGGTCGAGCAGACCGGCGAGTTCGACGTCCCTGAGTGCCGAGCGCAGTTCCTCGTCGGTCGCGTCCGGCGCGCCGAGCCGCAGGTTCTCGCGCACGGAGCCCGCGAACACGGGAGCGTCCTGTTCGACCATCGACAGACGGGCGCGCAGGTCCTCGTGCGCCAGCTCCCGGATGTCCCGCCCGTCCACCCTTATCGTTCCCCCGCGGTGTTCGTAGAAGCGTGCGATCAGCGCCAGAACGGTGGACTTGCCGCCGCCGGACGGCCCGACGATGGCCGTACACGACCCCCGGGGCACCGTGAACGTGGCTCCGTCGAGCACCGGCGGACCGCCGACGTACCGGAAGCCGACGCCGCGGAACTCGACCATCTGCCGGGTGGCCGAAGGGGACGGCTCGGCGACGACGGGCGCGGTGGCCTCGGCGCAGGACACCTCCGTGGCCTCCCGCTCTGTCGGAATCCGCAGCACCTCGGCCGAGCGGTCGATCGCGGCCAGTCCGATCTGGACCGTGGTGATCGCCCGGGACGCCTGGTTCAGCGGGAGCACGACGCTGAAGAGGTAGAGCAGGAAGGCGACCAGGTCACCGAGGGCCATGCTGCCCTCGGACACCCGGTAGCCGCCGACGAGCAGCACCATGAAGATGGCGATCTGGATCGCGGTGGTGACGGCCGGCTGGACGACGGCCTCGCGGCGGGACAGCTTCAGCCCGGCCCGGTAGGCGTCGTCGGCCCGCCGTGTGATCCGCTCGTACTCCCGCTCCGTCGCGTCGAACACCCGGATGGTCCGGACACCGTGCAGAGCCCGCTCGAACTCGGCAGTCATCCGGCCGACATGCTCCTGCGCGGTCCGGCTGATGCCGCGCAGCGACGCCATCAGCGCCCACAGGGCGACGGCCGCCAGCAGCACCGAGGACAGGGTGACGACCAGCAGCAGGGCGTCGATGAACACCAGCACGACGATCGAGCCCACACCGAGCAGCGCGGCGGAGATGATGTCGAAGACGCCATTGCTGATCACCGAGCGCAGCAGCGACGTGTCGGTGCTCAGCCGGGAGATCAGGTCACCGAGCCGGCGCCGGTCGTACTCCACGATGGGCAGCCGCAGCAGCCGTCGGATGAGCGTCTGCCGGGTGTCGACGACGACGCTCTCCGCGAGCCGCTTGAGCAGATACACCTGTACGCCGGTGAAGACCGCCTCGCTCAGGGTCACCGCCGCCAGCAGGACGACCGGGACGAGCAGGGCCCGCTGCTCGCCGGCGCCGGCGACGATGTCCCGCACGATCAGCGGCTGAAGGAGCGGGAACACCGGGGCGAACAGGGAGGTCAGACAGCCGACGACGACCAGGCGCCGGCGCCCGTTGCCCCGCTCCCACGCCAGCGCCCACAGCGTCCGCAGCCCCGAGCCGGGTTCGGTGGCCCCTTTCACCGGTGGTCCGCGGGGCGCACCGAATCGCGGATCTCCTCCTCGGAGGCGGCGCCGGTGACCGGCGGCCAGTCGTCCACCGCGCACATCACGCGCACCACCGCCACCCGGCCGTCCCGGGCCGCCGACATCGCCGCCTCGATCGCCTCCGTGATGTCGGCGGGCTTGACCACCGGCCAGGTCAGGACACCGTCGCCGGGGTCGGGCCGCGCGGGGACGTCGGCGGGGACGTCGGCCGTGAACAGGTGCGACCGCCCTCCGAGGTTGTCCACCATGCGTTGCAGCCAGCCGTACCCGCCGTTGTCGAGGACGACGTACACGACACCGATCCGTTCCCGCACCAGGGTCGGCAGTTCGACCCTCAACAGGTCGAACGCGCCGTCGCCCACGATCGCCACGACGGTCGAGTCCGGCGCCGCCAGCTTGGCTCCGGCCGCGGCGGCGGCTCCGTAACCGAGTGTCGTCTGCTCGGACGGCACGACGCTGCGCGTGTTCTCGGGGAGCGCCAGCACCGGGTACAGGTAGGACCAGATGTCCATGAGCCCGTTCTCGTGCACGACCACGCTGCCCGGGGGCAGCGCGCGGGAGACCTCCCGCACGACGGCCTTCACCCGGACCCGGTCGTCGGGGAGTCCGGGATGGGCGGGCTGTTCGGCCCAGCTCTCCAGGGCGTGCCGGGCCGCCGTGACCCTGGCCGTCCAGTCGGCGTCGGCCACTCTGTCCCGGAGGCCGTCGGCCCATTCGACCGCGGTGACCGACGCCTCGCCCAGCACGAGCGGCCCCGGCCAGTCGTAGGAGAACTCCCCCGCGTCGACGTTGATCTGGCAGATCGGCACCTCACTCGGGAGCCCCTCGGTGGCGGTCTCCTCAAGGCGGGAGCCGAGTGTCACGACGACATCGCAGTCGGCGAGCAGTTCGCGCACTGGCGGCTGGGCGTAGAGGCCGGCGAGCCCGCAGAACAGGGGGTGGGACTCGGCCACACCGCCGCGGCCGCTCGCCGTCACCAGCAGGGCCGCGCCGAGCGCCTCGGCGAGCCGTTCCGCGGCTCCGGGGGCGCCCGCCGCGCGCAGGCCTCCGCCGGCGACGACCACGGGCCGCCGCGCCCGCGCGACCTCGGCGGGGAGCCTGGCGGTGTACCGGCCGGGGACGGGCTGCTCGGTGCGCAGCAGGTGTTCGGGGACCGAGACGGGCTGTTCCAGGAAGCCGTCGGGTATCTCCAGGAAGACCGGGCCCCGCGGCGCGTCCTGGACGAGCGCGGCCGCTCGGCGCAGCGCGGGCAGCAGCCGGTCGGGGTGCGTGACCCGGCCGGCCCACTTCGTCACGGGGGCGGCGAGTGCGAGGCCGGGCGCGTCCTGGAAGGCACGGGCCCCGTCGGACTCGATGGCGGTACCGCCCGCCAGCAGCAGGACGGGGCTCTGGCCGCTCGCCGCCTCCAGCAGGCCGCCGACCGCGTTCGCGACCGCGGGCCCCTTGCCCACCACGCACACGCCCGTCCTGCCGGAGGTCAGGGCGTAACCGGACGCCATGTGCACGGCCAGTCGCTGGTCGCGGCACCACACCAGGCGGATGCCGGCGCGTTCGAGGGCGCCCACGACGAGCACGTCGTCGCCTGGGAGCCCGAACACCGTGTCCACGCCGTGCCGGGCGAGGAACTCGGCCACCAGGTCCCAGGCTCCGGGGAAGGTCCGCAAGCCCGCTGCCGGGCCGCCCGTGTGTCGCTGCTCGTTCATCTGCCACCGCCAGGAGTGTCGAGGGATCGCCAGTGCGGCTCGAACGGACGGGGTGCCCCTTCGAGCAGCTTGCGCCGCAGGCCGGTCAGAAGCAGACGGCGCGGCCGCGACGCCGCCACCCGCAGCCGGCGCGCGGCGGTGTCGGAGCCGGGCCGCCCCAGCACCACCCACATCGCCTGGAGCGCACGCGGGGACACCCGCGACAGCCGGGCCGCCGTCTCGTGCAGCAGACCGCTACCGACCTCGTCCAGCCAGCGCCTCCCGTCGGTCTCGCCCCAGCGCCGTACGGCGAGGTTGTACGTGTTGAACGAGCCCTCGGCGGCGTCCTCCGTGGTGCTCCTGAGGTCGTCCTCCAGGTCGATGAACGACATCATGGGGCCGATCAGAGTGCTGAGTTCGCGTGCCCAGGGCCGACCCGTCAGTGCGGCGGCGACGGCCGTGAACGCCTTGATGTCGGAGCACCGCAGCCGGACCGCCCGGGCCAGGTCGTCCCGGTCGAAGGTGTCGGCGGCGAGCAGGTGGGTCTCCAGCTCGAAATAGGCGTGCAGGTCGTCCAGGCGGGCGTCGACCGTCTCGTCGAGCAGTTCCATCGTGCCCAGCACCGACCGGAACTGCTCCAGCCACCACAGTCCGGGCTTCTCGCCGTCGGAGAGCTGATACGCCTCGTAGGCCCAGTCCGCCTCGTAGACCACGGCCCACAGGTGGTTGAACAGCGGCGCGACGAGGACCCGGTCGGCATCGTCGTAGCCGAAGGCGCGGAACACCGGCGCGAGTGAGCGGTAGACCTTGGCGCCCTTGATGTCGGCGGCGAGCGAGGTGCGCGGGTCCAGCCAGGCGGGACCGGTGGCGTCCGTGGCCCTGCCCTGGACGACCTGGGCCAGGGCGGGGACACGGGCGGGGACCAGCAGCCCGCCGAGGAGTGCGTGCCGCATCTAGCGCCCCACCCTCAGCAGTGCTCGCGTCTCCCGCACGACCTGCCCGAACCACGGGGTGAAGGCGGTGGCGCCCGGCCCGTCGAGCTCCCGCAGGATCTCGTCCAAGGGCCGCCAGGCCACCTCCGACACCTCGGCGGGATCGATGCCGGGGGGCTCGCCGTCGAAGTCGCCGACCAGCACATGGTCGTACTCGTGCTCCACGTACCCCGAGCCCGGGTCCGCGGCCCGGTAGACGAACGCGTCGCCGGCCCGCAGTGTGGCCACCCGGATCCCGAGTTCCTCGGTCAGCCGGGCACGGGCGGCGTCCACCAGCGGCTCGCCCGGGCCGGGGTGCCCGCAGCAGGTGTTGGACCACAGGCCCGGGAACCGCCGCTTGCTCGCGGCCCGCCGCTGGAGGAGCACCTCGTCCCGTTCGTTGACGAGCATCACGGAGAACGCGCGGTGCAGCAGCCCCGCATCGCCGAAATGTGCCTCGTGCACCGTCGTGTGGCCGATGGCCCGGCCTTCGGTGTCGACGAGTTCGACCCGCAGCCGTTCCCGGATCTCCTGGCTGCTCCTGGCTGAGCTGAGCACTGGCGCTCCTTACCTCGGGGTACGTGGATCGGTGGGCCGGGGTCAGGGACCGGCGATGTGGTAGCCGCCGTCCGCCCACACCACGGAGCCGGTCGTCACGGGCAGCCAGTCCGACAGGACGGCGCAGCAGGTCCGCGCGACCGCGGCGACGTCCTGGTCGTCCCAGCCCATCGGCGCGCCCTTGTCCCAGTACGCCGTGTCGAACCCGGGGATCGAGGTGGCGGCGACCGTCCGCAGCGGCCCGGAAGCGACCAGGTTGACCCTGATCCCGCGCGGCCCGAACTGCGTGGCGAGATAGCGGGAGACCGACTCCAGGGCGGCCTTGGACACGCCCATCCAGTTGTAGCCCTCCCACGCACGCTGGCCGTCGAAGTCGAGGCCGACGATCGAGGCGCCCGGACCGAGCAGGTTCCGGCAGGCGTGTGTCAGCGACGCGAGCGAGTACGCCGACACCTCCAGGGAACGCGCCACGTCCGGCCAGGGCACCGCGGCGAAGTCCTCGTCGAAGCAGGCGGGCGGGCCGTAGGCGACGGAGTGCACGGCACCGTCCAGGCCGTCGGCGTGCGCCGAGACGAGCTCGGGCAGCCGGGCCAGCTGCTCCTTGTCGGTGACGTCGAGTTCGATCACCGGCACCGGCTGGGGCAGCCGCCCGCAGACACGTTTGACGAGCGACACCCGTCCGTAGGCGGTGGCGATGACCTGGGCGCCGGCGAGCTGCGCCTGCTCGGCGACGTGGTAGGCGATCGAGTTCGGCGTGAGGATGCCGGTGATCAGCAGTCGTTTCCCGGCCAGCAGATTCGATCCGGTGGTCTCGGGTCCGGTCGTGTCGGGTCCAGTCGTCTCAGACACCCATGCTCACCCCACCGTCGACAGGAATGACCGCCCCGGTGATGTACCGGGCTTCCTCGCTCGCCAGATACGTGATCAGCGAAGCGACCTCCGCCACGGTCCCCGCGCGGCGCAGCGGTACGGAGTCGATGAACTCCTGCCGCACCTTCTCGGGGAAGTCCCGGCCCATGTCGGTGTCGACGAGCCCGGGGAGGATGACGTTCACCGTGGCCTGCTTCCGGGCCAGTTCGCGGGCGAGCGTCCGGGCCAGTCCGATCAGCCCCGACTTGCTCGCCGCGTAGTTGCCCTGGCCGACACCGCCCAGGAGCGCGGCGGTGCTGGAACAGAAGATGACGCGTCCGCGCCGGGAGCGCAGGAGGGCCCGGATGCTCGCCTTCACCGGGTGGAAGGCACCCATGAGGTTGGTCTGGACGACGCTGGCGAACTCCTCGACGGTCATGCGCGAGAGCAGGTTGTCCCGGGCGATCCCGGCGTTCACCACCAGGACGTCCAGACCGCCCAGCTCCTCGACCGCCCGGGCCATCGCCCGTTCCACGTCCCGAGCGTCCCCGACGTCGCACGCCAGCGACAGAACACCGTCGATCGGCGCGCCCGAGATGCTCAGCGAGACCACCGCGTCGCCCTGCGCGACGAACCGGTCGACGACCTCGCGGCCGATGCCCCGGGTCCCGCCGGTGACGATGACCTTCCGTGCCGCGGCGGCCGGCACCGGCGGTGCGCCGGGGCTCAGCATGCCTTCACCACCAGCACCGCGTTGTGCCCCCCGAAGCCGAACGAGTTGGACATGACCACCCGCAGGGCGTGCTCCTGCGCCTTGTTCTCGACGAAGTTCATCTCGGGGAACTCCGGGTCGTCGCAGTTGACCGTGGGCGGCACCCAGCCCGTCTCCAGGGCCTTGACGCACGCGATCAGTTCCACCGCGCCGGCGGCACCGATCATGTGGCCGGTGGTCGACTTCGTGGAGCTGATCGGGATCTCCCTGGACCGGTCGCCCAGTTCGGCCTGAATGGCGAGGGTTTCGGTACGGTCGTTGAGCTGGGTGCTCGTGCCGTGCGCGTTGATGTAGTCGACCTCGCCCGCGGGCACCCGGGCCGCGGCCAGCGCCCGCCGCATGGCGAACCGGGCGCCGAGCCCCTCGGGATGCGGCGCGGTGATGTGGTGGGCGTCGCTGGCCGCGCCGTACCCGGCGATCTCCGCGAGCGGGGTGACGCCGCGTCGCCGCACGCTGTCCGCCGATTCGAGGACGACCGCCCCGGCGCCCGAAGAGAGCACGAAACCGTCGCGCTGCCGGTCGAAGGGACGGCTCGCAGCACTGGGGTTGTCGTTGAACTTGCTGGTCAGCGCCCGGGTTGCGGCGGTGAGCGCGAGGTCCTTGCCACTCATGGAGTTCTCGGCGCCGATCGCCACGACGATGTCCGCGTCACCCCGCTCGATGAGGCGGTGTGCCTCGCCGATGACGACGGTGCCGGAGGCGCAGGCCGCGGAGACGGCGAACGACTCGCCCATGGCACCCAGTTCCATCGACAGATAGGCCGTCACGATGTCGATCGCCGCGTACGCCGACAGATAGGGGCGGATCGCCCGCGCGCCCCTGCCGTCGAACATCCGCACCCCGTCGGCGTCCAGCTGCGTGGTGCCGTACCCGGAGCCGACCAGGACCGACAGGCGCTCCGGCGGGCAGACGCCGGGGGTGACACCCGACTGTTCGAGTGCCTGGTGGGCGGCGGCGACCGCGTACCGCGCGTAGGGGTCCATCCTGCGTACCTCGGTGGGCGGCATGTGGTCGGTCGGCTCGAAGTCCCGGATCTCGCCGCCGATGGTGACCGCGCAGTCACCGGTGTCGAAACTGGTGATGGAGGTGATGCCGCTGCGGCCCTCCACCATGCCGTTCCAGGTCTCGGGCACCGAATTGCCCAGCGGCGTGACAGCGCCGAGGCCGGTCACGTACGAACCCATGGCCACTCCATTTCTCACCGGCGGCGGCCGCCGGTCTCGAATCATTTCCGCTACGTCCGCGCCGCTGTGGTCAGTTGCCCCACGCCGGCACCGAGCCGGGTCCAGTACTCGGCCACGGCCTTGGAGATGAGCAGGGGCTGCGGAAAGCACCGTCCGCGCAGAGCCACGTAGCCGGCCCGGATGCCGCTGCCGCCGAACGGCTTGTTGCCGTTGTCGATCTCGATGAGCGTCGAGTCGGCGCTCACCATGTGCCGCTCGCGCAGGTAGTCCACGAAGTCGGCGTCGGCGCCGTAGACCGATGCCCCGAAGGCACGCTCCAGGAAGGGTTTGCTGTCGATCAGCCGCTTCAGCTCGTGCTCGTCGTCGTAGACGACGAGGTTGAAGACGGGCGCGAACTGCTCGGAGACATCCAGGGGCTCGCCGGCCTCCCAGACGAGGATGGTCGGCAGGAGATGGGACTCCGTGAGGTCGACGACACCCCCGCGGTGGATGCGGTGCCGGTTGGTGATCAGGTAGCGGGTGACCTGTTGGAGCACGTTCGGGTCGTGGATGCTGCCGTAGTCCGTCCCGCTGACGCCGGCCGAGCCGAACTTGAGCGCCCCGACGTAACGGGAGAGCGCCTCGCGGAACTCCTCGGCCACCGCCCGCTGGACGAAGTAGATGTCGGGGGCCAGACAGTCCTGCCCGGAGTTGAGCATCCGCACCCTGGCGCCGTCGGCGGCCGCCTTCTCGATGTCGGCGTTCTCGGTGATGATGAACGGGTTGATGCCCTGGCCGAAGAAGAGGAAGAGCTGCTCGTCGCCCAGGGTGACCCGCAGTTCCTCGGCGTTCTCGTAGCGGCCGGTGAACACGACCGTGCCCCGCTTGCCCCGGATGGATTCGGTGTAGTCGCCCTGGGTGCCGGTGAACGCCGTGATGTCCAGGCCGTGCACCGGAGCCAGCAGTTCGTGCAGCCGCAGCGTGACCCGCGCGCTCCGCGACGAGGGACGGAAGCTGATCCGCCCGGTGTAGCACGCGGGCACCAGCAGGTACAGGGCGTAGGAGTAGAGCACCACGTTGGACGGCATGAAGACCCAGGAGGCGGGCACCGCCGGGGGCTGGTGGAGGGCGTATTCGGCGGCCGCGCCGCGCAGCGTGGCGACGAAGCCCTCGATCTCCATCTCGGCGGCCCGTCGGTCGGTGATCTCGCTCAGTACCTCGATGAACTGCTCCCGCTCGGCCTGCACGTGATCGGCGGTACGGGTGAGCGCGGCGAGCGTGTCCGTCAGGCGGCGGTCGGAGGCGAAGGGTTCGGACAGGATCCGCGGGGCGCTCAGCCGCTGCGCGGTCGCCGCCTCCGCGAAGGCCTGGACCCGGCCGACGTCCACCTTGCCGAATCGATTCAGCGGTAACTCGTCCACGACGAACACATGGTCCGGCGCCTCGTAGGACGCCAGATGCGCGCTGATCTCGCGCCGCCAGTGGGAGTGCGTACGGCGGCTCGGGTCGGCCACGACGGTCACGAGCCGCTCGCCGCGCTCCGCGTCCTTGACCACCACGCAGGCGTTGACCACGCCCTGGCCGGCGAGTCTGCGCTGCACCTCGGCCGGGTAGATGGTGAACCCGCCCCGGGACAGGGCGGACCTGCGGCCCAGGACGGTCAGGTTTCCGTCGGAGTCGATCGACGCGATGTCCTCGGTGTGCCGCCAGCCACGCTCCACCGGCTGGATCCGGCCCTCGGCGTCCAGGTACCCCTCGTACTGGTCAGGCGTCCTGACCAGCAGCTCACCGACCCGTCCCACGGGCGCCTCGGCCCCGGCGGCGTCGACGACCTTGAGGTCGACGCCGGGCAGGGCCTCGACCACCGCGGGTTTGTCCGGCCAGGCGTGCGCCACGTTCCCCAGCTCGGTCGACCCGTACCCGTCGAGCAGCTGTCGGCCGGAGGCCCGGTGGAAGTTCTCGGCGAGCAGGGCGTCGAGGGGGCCACCGCCCACACACCACAGCCGTACCGAGGAGAGATCCTCCAGAAGCGCCGGGTTGCGGGCGGCGAGATTCAGTATGGCCCGGTAGGTGCGCGGGGGCGCGTCGACCACCGTGGCCCCGTGCCGCTTGCCCAGGCGCAGTCCCTCGGACAGATGCGCGGGGGGCACGATCACCAGCCGGGTGCCGGTGATCCAGCTGATCAGGGCGACCGAGAGTCCGTACTGGTGGGTCATCGGGAGCAGCGGCAGGAGAACGTCGTCCGGCGCGTACTGGACACGTGCCGCGGTGCGCACGCAGTTGTCGATGAAGGATCCCCCGGACTTGACGACGGCATGCGGCTCACCGGTCGTCCCGGACGACATCAGGATCAGGCCGTCCGCGCGCCGTCGCCAGGCGACCGCGGAGGGATCAGGGAGTTCCGCGGCACCGCCGACGTCCGCGGCCCTTACCTCTCCCACGCCGTGGTCCCACAGCTCGCGCAGCGCGATCGCGCCGGGCACACCGCGGATCAGATCGCCCTGTACGACGGCGTGTTGGGCGTGGAGGGCGGCTCGCGGGTCTCCCATGCGGCGGAGCTGGTCCTCGTCGAGGACGACGAGGGAGACGTCCGAAGTGATGAGGCTCAACGCGGCAGCGTAGAGTTCAATGGTGTTGTCGCCGCTGAGGACGACCCGGTCCCCGGCCCGCACTCCACGCTCGTGCAGGGCGCGTCGCATGATCTGGACGCCATGGCCGAGGGCGTACTGGCTTAATGAGGCCCGTCTCGCGACGACGGCCGGTTTTTCCCCCGCTTCGGAGGGCATACAGATCACCCCGTTGGTTTCACACTGGCGGTATCCGTGTTTGAACGGGCGAGGGGCGCGGCGCACAGCTCGCGCCGCGCCCCTCGTCGCAAGGCCTGGTCGGGCCTGCGATCACACCTCAGCGACGCCGCGTTCAGCAGCTGTTGCTGATGGTGCTGCCGAGCGCCTCAGCGGTCTCGGCCGGGGCCTCCAGGCCCTGCAGCTCGATGATCGACATGTCCGTACCTCCTCTCGTGCGGCTCAGGTGGCGGCGATGGACACCACGGCTCGTTCGCGCACCCGTTTCCGGGTGACGCGGGGACAGGGGAGCACCGTTCAGCAGCTGTTGCTGATCGTGCTGCCGAGCGCCTCAGCGGTCTCGGCCGGGGCCTCCAGGCCCTGCAGCTCGATGATCGACATGTCCGTACCTCCTCTCCCATGTGCCAGGCCGACGGATCCGGCCGTTGGTCGCGCGCCGTGTCCCACGAGCCTCAGACGGGCTCGATTCCCAGGAACGGCAAGTTCTTGAGGCCGCGGTCGCGGACCGCGGTCAGGGCGAGCAGCAGCCCGGCGGTACCGGTGGCGAGGTCGGCGGAGAACCGCACCCCGCCACTGCCCGGTACACGTGGTCCGGAATCCCGCTCCACCAGGTGCAGGGGCAGCGCCCGGGTGTGCTCGGCGATCGCCTCGTCGGCCGCGTCGAGATACCGGTCGAGGGCAACCAGGGCCAGCAGCGCGCCGGCCCGGCCGGAGAAGACGCCGGTATCGGCCATGAGGCGTACCCGGGCACCGGCGACCAGCCGGGGAACCGCGGTCCGCAGCACGTCGCTGTCTCGGTGCCGCAGCACGGCGTCCGCGCCGAGGGCCACGCCCAGTCCGCCGGTGGCGAGGTACGGCAGGCGCCGTTTCCCGTCCACCACCTGCAAGGTCCCTCGGTCGTCCGTGGTGCAGCGGGCCAGGTCCCGCTCGACCGCTCGACCCGCGAGGTCGAGCCAGGCCGGGTCCTCGGTGGCCTCGTACATCCGCGTCAGGAAAACCGCCACCCCGCTCCAGCCGCGCATCAGGCCCGCGGGTGATCTCTCGGTGTGCGGGCTCGGGAAGAGCTCGTCCCGGATCCGGTCGGCGGCGCGGTGCGCCAGGGCGCCGATCTCCTGGTCGCCGAGCAGCGGGCCGAGCGCGAGGGCCGCCAGGCCCATGCCGGCCAGCCCCGAGAACAGGGACGGATCGGTTGTGAGGTCGAGGTCGCGGCGCAGGGGAGCGAGCTGGGCCCGGGCGGCCTCGTGGTCGCCGCGCAGCGCCCAGTACCAGGCGACTCCGGTCAGCCCGTCCCACAGTCCCGGGGACGCGAGGGCCGCGTCCTTGGACCGGGGGAAGTCCAGCAGCCACCGCTCGTACTCCGCCGGGGGCCGGACTCCCGCCTGGTGGAGCGCCCAGAGGACACCCGCGGCACCATGGGCGAGACTCGCCGGACCGGCGGGGTTCAGATACTGGTCCGGGTCGCCGGGGAACAGCCGGTCCCCACGGCCGGGGTCCGCCATCGTGGTGAGCGAGGCGCTCAGCGGCGCGATGAGGCCGACCGGGTCCCTCGGATCCGGCTCGGCGACCGGGCCACCGCCCGTGGCCGCGTCGAGCCCCATGGTCCGCAGGACGCCGTGGAAGTGTTCCGCCGGCAGGCCGAACCAGTCGACGGCCGCCGCGGCGTGCCGTACGGCCTTGCCCGCGTCCAGTACGTACAGCGGCGCCAGCGGCATGAAGAGCCACAGCCTCAGTACGGCCAGGGCGTACCGGTCGCGGAACTCGGCGGTACCGGTCTTCGGCGCGAAGCCGGGGTAGGCCAGCGGGGGAACGCTCTCGTCGTCCAGGTCCACCGCCATCTCGAAGTCCAGCAGCCGCACTTCGAGGTCGTCGCTCACCAGGATGTTCCCGGGGTGCAGGTCACGATGGGCCAGCCCGTGGGCGTGGACGTCCCCGATCGCGGCCGTGACCCGCTCCAGCACGCGCTCCGCCTGCTCGCGGTAGGTCCTGACGACGTCGGACGAGGGCGCGTGTCCGATGAACGGGTGGTGGGTCGCCACCCAGTTCTGCAGGTTCATCCCCTCGGCCCGCTCCAGCGCGAGGTAGTGGTGCTCCCAGTACCGGAAGGAGTCGACGAGTTCCGGTACGGCCGCCACGTCGGAGAGCCTCTCCAGGACGGAGGCCTCGTAGCGGGCCCGGTCGACCGCGTCGAGGCCGGTCCGGTCGATACCGGCGTGCTGCCGTGCCTCCTTGAGGACGACCTCGCGCCCTGTGTCGTTCTGCCTGGCGGCGTAGACACCGCCGCCGTTGGAGAACTGCAACGCACGCTCCACCGCGAAGGGAAACGGTTCACTCGGCTCGGGGGTGCGCAGAGCGTGCTGGATCTCGACGGGGGGCGAGATCCAGGACGGCGGCCGGAAGGGAACCGACCGCGGATCATGGACCAGGTGACCGTCCGGACCGGACATCGCGAGGACGCGTCTGCCGTCGGGCGTGTAGGTGTACCGGCTGGTGAAGGCGCCGTAGCGCAGGTACAGCGGGCTGTCGTCGCGCCAGCGGCGGTCGGTGAGGACGTAGGGGCCCTCATGGCCGGTCAGCAGACCGTGCAGCGCGTCGAGAGTCGTGACGAGGTCGTCCTGGTGGGGGTAGACCGCGATGAACTTGCCGCTCGCGGTACGCGGGGCGAACTTGAGGTTGTACGCCTGTAAAGTCGCCCTGCGGGAGAGGAACTTGAAGGCCAGCTCGTGCTCGAGACAGTACGCCGAGACGGCTTCCAGGACGGCGACGGCGTTCTCCGGGCGGGCCGAGACATGGATCTTCCAGCCCTGCTCCGGCAGTTGCCGGCCGGTGCGGCGCACATGGCACCAGGGTCCGCTGTCCGATCTGGTCCAGTTCTCCCGCTCCGGGACCAGCCCGGCGAAGTCCTGGTCGTCGGCCGGCCGCCACCGCTCCGGGGGTTCGAAGTAGTCGGAATCGGCCACGGAGAACAGTTCTCCCGCTTCACGCATCGTTCCCTCCTTCCATGGCGAGGTCCGGCGACAGACCGTCGGTGCCCGGCAGCAGGCCGTCCACATCCAGCGAGGTGGGCCCGCCCTTGGCCAGGTAGTCCCGCAGCAGCCGGCGGGCCCGGGCCTTGTCGGCCTCCGGGACGATCGGCCGGTACTTCAGTCCGTCCAGGTGTTCCGTCTTCTTCAACTCGGCTTCGTACTCGGAACGGAGCATCGACCACATGGTCGCGTCGTGGTACCGGCCGTCCAAGTAGTAGAAGTCGCGCAGAATTCCCTCGAGCACGAAGTTTCCGCGAATGAGGGCGGGTAAGGTGTGATTGTTGAATGCGCCGGTCGTCAGCTGGACCCGGCGAGCGTCATAGGTCATGAAGAGAATGTCGAGGAGCCGGACGATCGCCTCGCCGCCATATGCGCTCTGCCAGCGGTCGGGCTCGCCGATGATGATGGCTATCTCAAAGGACTGGTGACTGCCGCGCTGCCGCCAGTTGACGAATCCCAGCGCCTCGCCCGCAGTGTCGTAGACCATCCGAAAGGTGACGTTTCCGGAGTAGTGCGCGGCTTGCAATTCCTCGGGGCTGGCCATTTCCCGCGAGTCGCCGGTGAGGGCGGAACCCTGTGTGTCGGGCGCCAGCCATCGCACAATCAGATCAAAATCACCCGTGGTCGGCGGGCGCAGGCTGATGAATCGGCCCTGCATCTTTTCTCTCCCCCGATGAGCCAGAAGCAAACCGCCAATTCCCTTGGCGAGCCGTTGAAGAAACTAGAGCGATCAACATTTTTCGTCAAGGCACCCCGAAGCAGTCGAACAGCGGGCAGAAGTCGAACGTGCCCCGCCGTCCCCGGTCGCGCTCCCTTTTCGGAACTTGTCGGAACTTGGTTGACAGTTCGCTTTGCCAGTTACCGGGGCAGTGCGCAGTACCCTCCGCGCCATGACTGAGAACCGAGAGTCGTTAGTGACCCCGTGCTTGGCGTTCGTGGGCGCCGGCCCCAGGTCGACGGGCATCCTGGAGCGCATCGCCGCCAATTTCGACGACCTGTGGCCCAGGGGGTCGCTGCGTATCGACGTCGTCGACCCGTTCCCCGCCGGGGGCGGACGGGTGTGGCGGCCCGATCAGGCGCCGCACATGCTGATGAACTCCCGGGCCAGGGACGTCACGATGTTCACCGACGGCAGCGTCGAATGCGCGGGCCCGATCACGCCCGGTCCGGCGCTGTTCGACTGGGCCGTCGAGTACGGCGCGCGGGAGATCTCCGCGGCGGATCTCGTGGCCGAGGCACGTTCCCTGACACCGGACTCGTTTCCCAGTCGGCGGTTCGCCGGTGAGTACCTGGCGTGGTGCTTCCGCCGGGCGCGGGCATCCCTTCCGGCGGGCGTCGAGGTCCACGACCACCGTGCCGCGGCGGTCGCCCTGTCGGAGCGGGGCGACGGGCGGCAGTGCCTCACTCTCTCCGACGGAGGGACACTCGTCGCGGACGTCGTGGTCCTCGCCCAGGGGAACCTCGACGGCAGCATGGACGAGACCCAGCGGCGGTACGCGTCGTTCGCTGACCGGCACGGCGGTGCGTATCTCCCGCCGAGCTGTACGGCGGACGTCGGTCTCTCCGTCTTTCCACCGGGTGCCGACGTGATCGTCGCCGGCTTCGGGCTGGCGTTCATCGACCTGATGTCCCTGCTGACCGAGGGAAGGGGCGGCGCGTTCGCCCGCCAGGCCGACGGCGAGCTGCGCTACGAGCCATCGGGTGCCGAGCCCGTCCTGTGGGTCGGCTCCCGGCGAGGCGTGCCCCACCTGCCCAAGACCGGTCTGCCCCGGCTCGGTACGGCACCCGGGCCCGTCAGGTTCGCCACGGTGGAGGCGTTCAAGTCCGCGCTGGCCGACCAGGTGCCGGGTCCGGGGCGGGCCCCCGGTTCCCCAACAGCTCCGGACGGTGCTTCGACGGCTGCGGACGGTTCCCCGACGGCTGCGGACGCGTGGTCACTGACGGCCAAGGAGTTCGGCTGGGGGTATTACCAGGAGCTGTTCACCGGGCACCCGGACCGGACCATGACGTCCTGGGCCGACTTCGCACAGGCCTACGAGGGACTCGACTGGGACAGTCCCGGACTGCGTGTGCTGGTGCGCGAGTCGGTCCGGGCGCCGGACCGACTCGACCTGGACCGACTCCTGAGGCCGCTGACGGGCCGGCGCTTCCGGTCGGCGAGCGAGCTCGACTCGTGGATGCGCCGGTATGTCCGGGAGACGGTCGACAGGGTGACCCTGCCCGCCCAGAGCGCGTGGGCGGGAGCGGCCGGAACACTGTTCGAGGCGGGCAATCAGCTGGCCGAGCTGCTGGTGTCGGACGGGGGTGCGCTCACCCCGGACGCCCTGTCCGCCATCGACCGGATATCCGAGTTCAACAGCTTCTTCTCCTCCGGACCGCCCCCGTTCCGCCTGGAACAGCTCATCGCGCTGTCCCGGGCCGGACTGGTCCGCTTCCTCGGCGCCGATATCCGGGTCCGTACGGACGAGGCGGCCGGTGTCTTCGTGGCGAGCTCCGACTCCTTGACGACCGAACACCGCGCCAGGTACTTCATCGAGGCGCGACTGGCGGCACCGGACGTGGTCGGCGGGAACGCCCCGGTGCTCAGCGGGCTCATCGCCGCGGGCCATGCGACGGCCCGCGGCTCGGCGGACGCGGAGAACGCGTTCCGCCTCGTGGCGCAGGACGGTGACTACCGGGTGACCGCCCCGTCCGGACAACCACATCCGCGGCTTTACGCGCTCGGCGCGTTCGCGACGGGAGGAAGCCTGGGTTCTTTCTCGGTCCCCGGCACGAACTCACCGTTCTTCCGGCAGAACGACGCCATGGGGCGGCGGCTGATCAGGCAGCTCCGCGCGCCGGCATAAAAAGGCGCGCGGGAAAAGAAATCCATTGACACGGTCGATCACGTACTGGTGGCCCTGTTCACGGCGCGGTTCTCCGACGACCGGGCGCAGGGCCACTTGGCTATTTACTGCCGACGACACCCTTGTACAGCCCGTACACGACCTCCAGTGCCCCCAGAGCCATCAATACGACGCCAAGCTTCGTCAGCGTCACCACCGGAGTCTCGATGTCACCGGTGAACATCCAGAGCGCCAGACCGACGACGAAGGTAACACCTCCGCCGACCAGCGCCTTGACAACCGAATTCATTTCTTACCCTTCCACTGCACAGGATGCATTATTCGCACCCTTGACCTTCGCCTCAACAGCCAGTAACACTGAACCCTCGCCGAGGAATATGTCCATATCTTTTCTGGAAACTTCACAGGAGATCCGCATGGCCACATTGCAGGAAATAGCCGATTGGTACCAGGAGCGGGCCGACCGGCACTGCGGTCACAGCGAATGGTTCGAAATCACGCAACGGGACGTGAACACCTTCGCCGACGTCACCCGTGACTGGCAGGAGATCCATGTGGATCCCGACCGGGCGGCGACCGGACCGTTCGGGGCCCCGGTGGCCCATGGATTCCTGGTCCTTTCCCTGATCACCTTTCTGACCGACAGTCTGCTGGACCTCGACTGGTCCGAGTCGGGGCTGAACCAACGACTGGACCGGGTGCGGTTCCGCGCCCCCGCCGTGGTCGGGCGCGGACTGCGAGCCGGGGTGACCATCGTCAGTTCACGTTCGCGGCCGCGCGGCTACCTGGAGCTGGTGCTGTCGATCAGCATCGAGGCGGAGGACGGGAGCGTGGTCTGCACCGCGGAACAGACTCGTCTCTACCAGGTCAGGACCGATGCCTCGCTGCCACGGTTTCCGGTGCTGGAGACCGAGACGCCCCGGGCGAAGACGCGTCCCTGACACCGCCGCTCCCGGCCGTGGCACTCAGTGGTCGCCTCGGCTGTCCACAAGGGCCTGTCTCGCTCTGAGCTGTTCGGCGAACTCCCGCCACAGTCCGGCGTTCTTCCGGGCTATCGCCATTATCAGACTCGCCTGGTGCGGGGGCAGCCTGTCGATGAACTGGTTCCATTCGTGCGGGGAGATGACCCTGGATTCGACCCAGCGCAGAAAGTCGCGTCCGGCCTCGCTGAAACGCAGGGAGGGGTCCCTGCGCAGCCGCTCCAGCGTGTCGTTGACGATCCACTCCGAGGAGGCCGGGCTCTGCCGTGAACCGGGGCCGTCATCGAGGGCGTCGTCGAGGCCGTTGTCGTCGAGGCCGTTGTCGTCGAGGCCGTTGTCGTCGGTGTCCGCTCGCACGGCGGTCTTCGGGCCGCTTTGCGAAGCGGTCGCCATCGCCTTGCGCTGCCGGGGCGGCACGGGATCGTCTCCCCGCTTGATCCGCGCGCGGACGTCCCACACGGTGGAAATGGAGATCCCGGCTTCCGCGGCGATCACCCGGAGCGGCATGCCGGGGCCGCGCTTGAGCAACTCGTAGGCGCGCAGTCTGCCGGCGGCACCGTCGACCGGCCGGACGCGACCGTCCTTGCCGACCCGGCGATTCGACTGTGGATTTTCCTCAGTCGAACTCCTGCGCACACTCGCGACGGTTTTGGCGCTGAGCCCGACCGCCTCCGCGATGACCCGGTCGGACCAGTGCTGGTGGGTGCCGATGATGCGCCGGGCGGCCCTGGTGCGCTCCGCGGCGGAGAGCGGCAGGCCGTGCATGATGTTCGCCTGGACAGCGAGGACGAACGCGTCCCTCGCGTCACCGTCGAAATAGCGGACCTCGATCTCCTCGTCACCACGCAGCCGGGCGGCGTGCAGACGGTGCATGCCGTCGATCACCCCCCTCGTCTCGCGGTGAACGAGGATGGGCGGTAACTCGGTCTCCGTGGCCGCCAGGAGATGCGCGTGCTCGTCGCTCATGCTCGTGAGCCGCGGCGAATCGGCCAACCTCAAAGACCGGATGGGAACCTTTTCCGCGGGACGTTGCTGAAGCATCGACAGTGACCGCAGTTCCGTCGCGACTCCCGGATCTTCCTGCGTGCATACAGCGGAATCGTGCCGAACCTGCCTCGCCATGAGCTATCCCCCGGTGCGGTCGCCTCTCTCTAGCTCCATCCTTCCATCGCCTCGGCTGGCCCACACCCTACGAAAGGAGGAGAGAAGATACGCCAACTATCTTGTTCGAAGGTGAACTTACGGATCCCGAGCGACAGGTCGGGCCGCTGCCGCCGCGATGATTCGCGGCGGCAAACGTGCCGGACCTCCGCGGCCACCGAGCCGGACGGCGTCCGGACTGACCTGGTGTCACAGGGTGAGTGCCCGTGGTTCCCCCTGACGGCATGACCCGAGAGAGACCATCAGTCACAACACTGCCTCGACGAGAGGACCTCTTGCATCTACAGGCTGCGGTTCGGGAAAGGCCGGTCACGTCACCCACTGTGGTAACCGCCAGTGACATACCGATCGGTTCTTCGCTGGCCGCTCACCGGCACCAAGTGTCTTGAAGGAAGATCACCGGGTGGTGTCCCGCTTCGTGGTGTAGCCGATCTTGTGTCCTGAACATGAAAGGGAGTTGGTTGTAGGGCCACTTCTGGAAATGATGCCGTGCGGGAGATGAAGGAGTTCGGCCCTTCGGAGCCGCCCGCACTCGAAGAGGAAGAGCGGGCACGGTTCGCAGATCGTGGTCGACGGCTGGGACCCCTACGAGTCCGAACCGAAGACGCACGGCAGCGCGAACACGATCGCGCTCGACAGCACGACCATCTCCGAACTGCGCGACCACAAAGCCCGCCAGGAGAAGGAGCGCGCGCAGTGGGGCGACGCCTGGCAGGACACGGGCAAGGTCTTCACCAAGGAGGACGGCTCCTGGCTGCACCCGGGGACGGTCTCCGAGTCCTTCCGCCGCATCCTCGCCACGACCGACCTGCCGCCCATCACCCTGCGGGACCTACGCCACGTCGCCGCGACGCTCACGCACGGAGGCGGCGGCGACATCCACACGGTGAAGGAGACGCTGCGGCACTCCACCATCACGCTGACCTCGGACACGTACACGAGCCTGCTCCCTGAGCTGGACCGTGAGATCGCCGAGAAGGCAGCAAAGCTGATCCCCCGGTCGCGTCCGGCAGCGAGCGGACCTGCTACTGATCCGCAGGCCACGAGCACACCCGCTCACGCATCGCTCACGCAAGGCCCCGAAAACGAGGAAGCGTCCGAGTCGACCGAAGCCGACCCGGACGCTACGTAGCAGGTCAGAAGGAGTTTCCCTCCCCCTGCACTCGTAGGCCCTGTGGGACTCGAACCCACAACCAATGGATTAAAAGTCCACTGCTCTGCCAATTGAGCTAAGGGCCCACGCGGTGTTGCGTGATGTTGCCTCCCCGAGCATAGCCGGAGCCGGCCGTGTCTCCGATCGGGTATCGGAGACACGGCCACGCCGAAGTCGGTTACAGGGTCTTCTGCGCTCTCGCCGCCTCCCGGGCCAGCGTCCGTTCGTGCGTCGGGTTGAGGAACCACTCCCGGGCCGAGACCTGCCACCACAGCCCCGCGAAGCCCAGGACGGCGAGGACGGCGACCGGGGCGTAGTTGAAGGTCTCCCAGGTGACCGGCGAGACCTGGGGCAGCATGAACAGGACGGTGATGACGCCCACCCACGCCACCGACACCACGCCGATCGCCTTGGACCAGCGGCCCAGATGCCACGGCCCGCGCTCGAACGCCTCGCCCTTGCGGATGCGCAGCAGCGTCGGGATGACGTAGGCGATGTAGAGACCGATGACGGCGATGGAGGTGACGGCCGCGTACGCGGTCACGTTGATCAGGTACGGCAGGCCGAGCAACAGCGCGCCGCCGGCCGCCAGCCAGACGGCCGCGACGGGGGTGCGGGTGCGCGGGCTGACCGTGTGCCAGACGTGCGAGTAGGGCAGCGCGCCGTCGCGCGAGAAGGCGTAGATCATGCGGCTGTTGGCCGTCACCGACGCCATCCCGCAGAACAGCTGGGCCCCGATCACCACCAGCAACAGCAGCTTGCCGGCGGTCGCGCCGAGCGCGTCGAGCAGGATCTGGGCGGGCGGCGCGCCGGTCGGGGACTCCAGGGCGCCCTGGTAGGACTGGATGGCGTACGTGAAGCCGAGCAGCAGGACGAAGCCGGCGATCCACGAGGTCCAGATGGACTGCACGATCCCCTTCGGGCCGGCCGTGGACGCGTCGTGCGTCTCCTCCGTCATGTGGGCGGAGGCGTCGTAGCCGGTGAAGGTGTACTGGGCCATCAACAGGCCCAGGAGCACCACGTACACGCCGCTGCCCCAGCCCGTGTTGTTGACGAACTCGCCGAACACGAAGGACGTCGACTGATGCTTGTCGGGGACGAAGGCCAGCGCCCCGACGATAACGCCCACGCCCAGCACGTGCCACCACACGCTCACGCTGTTGAGCAGGGCGACGATCCGCACCCCGAAGGTGTTCAGCAGGCCGTGCAGCACCAGGATCCCGGCGAAGAGCAGGACCGTCCGGCCCGGTGTCACCTCGAAGTCGAACTGGAGGTTCAGATACGCGCCGAGGAAGGACGCGGCCCCGAAGTCGATGCCGGCGGTCACCGCGACCTGCCCCAGCACGTTGAACCAGCCCGTGAACCAGGCCCAGGCGGCCGCCGATCGCGGGGGCGCCAGCCGGTGCGCCCAGAAGTACAGGCCCGCCGAGGTCGGGTAGGCCGAGCAGATCTCGGCCATCGCCAGGCCCACGAACAGCGTCATGAGGCCGACGGCCACCCAGCCCCACATGATCACCGCCGGGCCGCCCGTGTTCATGCCGAACAGGTACAGCGTCAGGCAGCCGGACAGGACCGAGATGATCGTGAAGGAGACCGCGTAGTTGGAGAACGCCGACATACGGCGGGCGAGAACCTGCGTGTAACCGAGCTGGGCCAGCCGCTCTTCATCCGAGAGCCCCGAGGAATCCGAGGGATTTCCGGGAGACCGCCCGCTCGCTATGCCGTCATCTGTCATGCCCCCAGCAATTCCCTCGCCGGGGGCGTGACATGCATCACAACTTGGCTAGAAAATGCCCTTGTAGTTCTGCCAGCCCGCGCCGATCTTGACCCGCGCGGAGAAGGACCCGTTCCCGTTCCCCGGAACGCGGTACAGAACACCCGCCGTGTCGCGGGCGACCAGATCCGCCTTGCCGTCCCCGGTGATGTCGCCGACCCCGACGACCACGTTGTACGGAGCGCCCCAGTCGGCGTACAGCCTCACGCCCGCGCCGAAGGTGCCGCGGCCGGTGCCGTAGAACCGGTAGAGGTTGTTCGCCTTGTCCTGGGCGAGCAGGTCCCCGACGCCGTCCCCGTCGAGATCCCCGGCCCCGACGACCTTCTTGTACGCCTTCCAGTCGGCGTACAGCTTCACCGCGGCCGCCAGCCTGCCCGCGCTCGTGCCCTTGTACAGGTACACCGCGCCCGTCGCCGCGTTACGGGCGATCAGATCGGGACGACCGTCACCGCTGACGTCACCGGGCGAGGTCAGGACGTCGAACTGGTTCCAGCCGGTGCCGAGCGACACATGGCTGTCCGACGGGGCGTACGACGTGACGCAGTTGCCCGTGTAGCGGCGTAGTTCACCGCCGGGCATCCGGGTCAGCATCTCTGCGCACCGGTCACCCGTCAGGTCCCCGAAGGGAACCGCGACGGTCCCGGCGGGCCAGCCGGAAGCCGACTCCTTCCAGTCGAAGGCGCCCGTGCCCTTGGTGTAGTGCAGAGTCAGGCGGCCGGAGGAGTCGAGCGTGACCAGTTCGCCGTAGGTGTGGCCGCCCTGGTCATGATGGCCCTGGAGACCTCCGCTGAGGTTGATGGAACCGCCGGACGTGTACGTACCGGCGCCCTCGGTCGCCGTGGCGGTCAGGGTCCAGGTGTAGCCGCCGTTGTACAGGTACGCACCCGCGTCCGAACGCCCGTTCCAACCGGCCTCGGGGGCCGTGCCGGCACCGCTCTGGGTGTGCACGACCCGGCCCTGGGGATCCTTCACGGTGAAGGTCCACGTGGCCGGTTTGTTGAACTGCCAGGTGCTGTTCCACCAGTAGTCCGTGACGTGGACGAAACCGTTGCTGATCTCGGACTCGATCAGCGCCAGCGGCTGCGACGGCACCCCGCTCTGCACCACGTGCACGGTGTGCTCCGCGTCCACGTACGCGATGTCCCCGCCGAACTTGTCCACGGACCAGGTCAGCCGCCGCTGGTCGACGGTGTTCCCGGCCGACAGGTCCGCCACCTCGCGCTCGGCCGCAGCCGTACCGGTGTGGAAATCGGTCAGCGCCAGCTTCCCGGCCGTCCGGTCGTGTCGGACGAGGTAACCGTCGCCGACGAGGACGGGCCCGGACGGCACGGTGATGTTCTTCTTGGCCGTACGGTCGTACACGCCCGCCGCGCCCGTGGGCCCGCAGTTCCAGTAGACCCAGCGGCCGATTGCCTGCAGTTCCTGAACCGTGCAGGGAGCCCGGGTGGCCAGCCTCTCGACCGTCCGCTTCTGCTCCAGGTCGTACCCGGTGACGGTGCCCTTGTCGGTCCCCGGCACATACAGCCGCGAGCCCCACACGGAGGCGGCGGTGACCTTGCGGGTCAGGCGCACGTCGTGCACCAGATAGTGCTGCTCGGCATCGACGTACTGCTGGCCGGTCGACCCCGCGTTGTAGACGAAGTATCGACCGGTGACGTCGACGAACCTGCCGCCGGTGACGACGGGTTCGTCGCCGGAGTGGAGGCCGTAGCCGTTTGTCCGGATCTCGGCGCGTTCCCTGCCCTCGTTCCCCTCGGAGTTGCCGAAGAAGACGCCCACGCTGCCGTTCCCGGCCCCCCGCAGCGCGGTGCAGTCACCCGCGTCGCACGGCACCCGTTGCAGATGCTCGCCGTACGCGAAGGTGCCGGCGAATCCGCGGCTGTCTCGCTCGCCTGCGGTGGCGCCATCGGCCGAGACCGGGCGGTTGATCACGAACGGCTGGCCGCTCGGGGCGATTTCCACCGTGGTGAGGACACCGCCGGCGTAGTCGACGCCCCACACCCCGCTGGTGTCGAGGGGCATGGGAGTGGTGTCTGCGGCCACCGGGCCCGCAGTGGTCAACGAGCCGACGCCGAGGGCGGCCAAGGTCATCAGAGTGAGTGCGATCCGGACACGCCGGGCCAAGGGTCCCTCCCCGGGGAAACGAGAACCGCTTGGCGACGGGAGGTCAGATCCCCTCGTTCCTGGCGCGCGGCTGTGCCGAGAACCCCCTCGGCCGCACACCGCCAAGCGTCCACGCAAAGTCAGAGTCAGAGCCAAGGGACGCTAACAAGCGTCACACGGTCAGCCGTAGCGAAAACCAGTCAGCCCAAGCGCAAAAGAGCGCAGTCGGAACGCCCGAGGGCCCGCACGACCGGAGTCGTGCGGGCCCTCGGGCTGTCAGCAGAAGACGTCAGCCGTTGCGCTTCCAGCGCGGCTTGTCGTCGCGGCGGCCGAAGGAGGAGCCGCCGGTCGAGCCGGTGCCGCGGTGGTCGCCCCCACGGTGGTCGTCACGACGGCCGTACGGGCGGTCGCTGCCGCCGGAGCGGAAGCCGCCCGCGGGGCGGTCGTCGCGACGGTCGCGGTTGAACGGACGGTCGCTGCCACGGTGGCCGCCGGACGGACGGTCGTCGCGACGGAAGCCGCCGGAGGACGGACGGTCGTTGTCACGACGCTCGAAGGAACGGCCACCGCGGTCGTCACGGTTGAAGCCACCCGACGGACGGTCGTCACGACGGAAGCCGCCACGGTCGTTGTCCCGACGGTCGTTGTCGCGACGGAAGCCGCCGGAGGACGGACGGTCGTTGTCACGACGCTCGAAGGAACGGCCACCGCGGTCGTCACGGTTGAAGCCACCCGACGGAC